>CAZFJB010000072.1:0-6033 GCA_964519775.1 uncultured Oscillibacter sp. | reverse complement strand
TTTTTGAAAAAGGCCGGAAGCCGTTGAAAGCAAAGGAAAAAAGCGATTTGAAAAACGGGGGAACGGCTGAAAACCGTTCCCCCGTGGGGCGATACGCGTGTTTAATGGATCTGCCAAGCGTCGTGATCGGTGTGGAGCAGATGGTGGGATTTCTCCCCCAGGGGCTTGCCCAGGTACGTCTTGTAGAGCGCCTGGACCTCCGGGTTTTCATGGGAGAAGCGGACCGGCGCGTCGGAGTCGATCTCCCAGAGCCATTCGCCGCGGACGGGGGCCATCTCCCGGCCCTCCTGGATGGGCTGGCCGCCGCCGCCGGCGCAGCCGCCGGGACAGGCCATGACTTCCACAAAATCGTACTCCACCTTGCCCTTGTCCACGGCATCCATCAGCGCCCGGGTGTTGGCAAGGCCGCTGACCACCGCCACACGAACGTCCCCGGCGCCGGGAATGTTGTAGACGGCTTCCTTCCAGGGCTGGCTTCCCCGGACGGCGGAGAAGGCGTCAGGATCGGGATTCCGGCCAGTGACCAGATAATAGGCACTGCGCAGAGCCGCGTCCATCACGCCGCCGGTGGCACCGAAGATGACCGCCGCGCCGGTGCCGGTGCCCAGGGGACTGTCGAACTCCGCCTCCCGGAGTCCGGCGGTGACGATGCAGTCGCTGCGGAACAGGCGGCACATCTCACGGGTGGTCAGCACCACGTCCACATCCGGGTCGCCGCAGGCGTCCTTCATGGTGGGGATCTCCCGCTCCGCCTTTTTGGAGGTGCAGGGCATGATGGACACCACATAGATCTTGTGGGGGTCCAGCCCCAGTTTTTCCGCCAGATAGCTCTTGGCTACAGCGCCGAACATCTGCTGAGGCGACTTGGCGGTGGAGAGATTGGGGGTGTAGGCGGGATACTGGGTCTTCAGGAACCGCACCCAGCCGGGGCAGCAGGAGGTGAACATAGGCCAACGATACTGCCCCTTGTGGGTAAAGCGCTCCAGGAACTCGCTGCCCTCTTCCATAATGGTCAGGTCAGCGGTGAAATTGGTGTCGAACACATAGTCAAAGCCAAGCTGCTTCAAAGAGGCCACCATCCGCCCGGTCGTGGCGGAGGAACCGGCCAGCCCCAGAGCCTCCGCCCAGGCGACCCGGACAGCGGGCGCCACCTGGATCACCGTGGTGAGCTCAGGGTCCGCCAGAGCGTCCAGCACCTGGGTGGTGTCGTCACGGGCGGTGAGCGCGCCGGTGGGGCAATGGGTGACGCACTGGCCGCAGAAGGTGCAGTCCGTGTCCTTCAGCCGGCGGCTGCCGGACACATCCACCGTGGTGCGGGAACCGGTGCCCACCATGTCCCAGATGTTCATGCCCTGGATCTTGTCGCACACCTGGATGCAGCGCATACACTTGATGCACTTGCTGGCCTCCCGGATGATGGGCATATCCATCTCCAGCCGGTTGCGCTCCAGCTTGACGGGATAGGGCTGATAGTGGATGTTCAGATCGTGGGCCAGACGCTGCAGCTCGCAGTTTTCGCTGCGGATGCAGGTGGTACAGGCGGTGTTGTGCTGGGAGAGGATCAAGCGCAGATTGGTCCGCCGGGCCTCCCGCACCCGGGGGGTGTTGGTGTAGATGGCCATGCCCTCCACAACGCTGGTGTTGCAGGCGGTGACCAGGCGGTCGGTGCCGTCGATCTCCACCATGCACATCCGGCAGGCGGCGATCTCGTTGATGTCCTTCAGATAGCACAGATGGGGAATGGGGATGCCCACCTGCTCGGCAGCCTGCATGATGGTGGTGCCTTTTTCCACGGCCATGGCAAGGCCGTTGATGGTGATATTTACCATTTCTCCACACGTCCTCCCTTAAAAATACCGTAGCCGAAGTGGTCGCACCGCAGGCAGCGGCCGGCTTCCTGGGCCACCTCTTCGTCCGTCATGGAGCACTCCATGCACTCGAAGTCGCATTTGCGCTCGCTGGCTTCCCGCTCCTTGGGATTCACCCGGCCTCTGGGGCGGATGTCCGTGCACTGGGGCGTGGGGATCTCCACGCCGGAGGTGATCTCATGGCGGAAGCCCAGGTACTCGTCAATATTGGCGGCCGCCGCCTTGCCGGCGGCAATGGCCCGGATGACCGTGGCGGGACCGGTGACGCAGTCGCCGCCGGCGAACACGCCGTCCATCTCCGGGAGCTGGGTGCTGGAGTTGGCCAGCAGCGTGCCGCCCCGCTGGATCTTGATGCCGGACTGCTCAAAGCCCCGGGACTCGATGCCCTGGCCGATGGCCACGATGATCAGGTCCGCCGGGATGCGGATCGGCTCCACGGCAGCGGTGTTGGGCCGGGGCCGGCCCGCTTTGTCCACCTCGCCGATGATCTGGGGCTGGGCCCACAGGGCGGTGGCGTGGCCATCCTCCACCTCAATGCGGACAGGCGCGTGAAGGGTCAGGACCTCGGCACCCTCAGCAATGGCGCCCTCCACCTCCTCAGGCTGGGCGGTCATATCCTCCTGGCGGCGGCGGTAGACGCAGGTGACCTTATTGGCCCCCAGGCGCACGGCGCTGCGGGTCACGTCCATGGCCACGTTGCCGCCGCCGATGACGGCCACGTTCATGCCGGTGAAGTCCGGCATCTCGTTGTCGCCAATGTGGCGCAGCATATCCACCGCGGACATGACGCCGGCGGCGTCCTCGCCCTCAATGCCCACCTTTTTATCGGTGTGGGCGCCGATGGAGAGGAACAGCGCGTCGTACTGGTGGCGCAGCTCCTCCAGCGTGACGCTCTTGCCCACGTCCACACCGGTGTGGACCTCAATGCCCAGGGAGAGGATGGAGTCGATCTCCGCATCCAGCTTTTCCCGGGGGAAGCGGTAGCTGGGGATGCCGTAGCGCATCATGCCGCCCAGCTTGCGGCGCTGCTCATAAACGGTGACCTTGTGGCCCATAAGGGCCAGGTAATACGCGGCGGAGAGGCCGCTGGGGCCGCCGCCCACAACGGCAACACGTTTGCCGGTGGAGCGGGCGGGGATGGGCTGGGGCACTTCGCCGGCCCGGTCCACCGCGGCCCGCTTCAGGCCGCGGATGCTGATGGCGTCATCCACCATGTTCCGGCGGCAGCGGGACTCACAGGGATGCTCGCAGATGTAAGCGCAGGCGGTGGGGAAGGGGTTGTCCTTGCGGATCAGGCGCACGGCGTCCGCCCAGCGGCCCGCCTTCACCAGGGCGATGTAGCCGGGGATGTCCACGCCGGCGGGGCACATGGCCACGCAGGGCACGGGGTTGCGCAGAGTGCCCAGGCACCGGTGGTGGAGGATATGCTCCTCAAAATCCTCCCGGAAGCCCCGCACGCTGGTGAGGATCAGATTGGCCGCGTCGATGCCGATGGCGCAGTCCGCCGTGTCGGCCACCACCTGGGCGGTCTCCTCCAGATGGCGCAGCAGACGCAGGTCCGCCTCGCCATCCAGGATCTCCAGCAGCATATCAGACATCTGGGTCAGGCCGATGCGGCAGGGCACACACTTGCCGCAGGTCTGGGCGCGGCACAGCTCCAGAAAGTTCTGGGCCATGTCCACGGGGCACAGGCCCGGAGGGCTGGCCGTGATCCGACGCTCCATATTCCGGTACATCTGTTCAACGACAGCCTGACTACGATCCGGGGTCTTCACTTCCAGTCTGCTCATGTAACATCATCCTTCCTATCCTGAACAGGATTTTTTTATCTGCTTTTCCTATAACTGCGGAGCGGCCATTTCCCACGTTTTGGGGCCGTGGGGAAGGCCACTTTGGAAAAATGCGCAAAAGCGCAAAAGTTCTCCATAATGAAATTGTACTAAATGCCGATAAAAGATGCAAGCTAAGTTTGGCTTTTGACAATATAGATTTTTCAGATATATAAATTCGATTACGGCGAAGAAATTCGGATATTCAGGGGAGAAACACGGCGGAAAACAGGAAAAAGCGATGCCGGGAGCATTTGCGTGAAACCGGAAAAACGCCGCCTCCGAAAAAAATCTGAATTTCCGACAAAAAAGTCCGTCAGGTTTGATGGACTTTTTTCATTGACGCAAACGGTGTACCATGTTAAAATCATAACAACAACATCCATGTCCTTTGACACAGATGCGAGGCGCGCAAACGCAAAGAACAAGGAGGAATCATTATGAAAACCATCATCACCATCGGCCGGCAGTTCGGCAGCGGCGGCAAGGAGGTCGGCATCCGGGTCGCCAAGGAGCTGGGTATCCCCTTCTACGATAAGGAGCTTTTGCAGGAGGCCGCCAAGAAGAGCGGCCTGGCCCAGAAGATCCTGGAGAATTTTGACGAAAAGCCCAAGAGCCTGCTGTACGCCATCGCCATGGATACATATCCTCTGGGCTTCTCCGGCCATATGGGTGAGTCCTTGGAGCAGCAGGTCCATCTGGCCATCTTCAAGACTATCCGTCAGATCGCGGCAGAAGGCCCCTGCGTCATCATTGGCCGCTGCGCGGATTACGCTCTGGCGGATGACCCCAATCTGCTGAGCCTGTTTATCAGTGCCCCCCTGGAAGACCGTGTCGCCCGGGTGGCAAAGCGCCAGAAGGTCACGCCGGAGGAGGCGAAGACCCTGATCCAGAAGACAGACAAGCGCCGCGCGTCCTACTGCGAGTATTACGCCTCCAAGAAATGGGGCGCGGTGGACGGTTACGATTTCTGCCTCAACAGCAGCGCCCTGGGCCTGGGCGGCACGGTGGAGCTGATCCAGACCATGGTGGCCCACAAGGAGCATCCCATCCCCAGCCCCACGGAGATTGACCCCACGCAGCCCGCATAACGATCCGAATATCCCAAAAGCGGCCCGGAAGGGCCGCTTTTTTGCGCCCGGCCGGGGAGATCTCCCGGTAAAAATCAGGGCTTGACATCGGAGAGGAAAATGGTATAATTCTGAATTGTTCAAAATTGAACTATTAAAAAGGGGGCTTTCCCATGCGGACAGCGGTGGACTTTCACACCATCTCCCGGCAGTTTGAAAAGGCGTATCAATCCGCCATGCGGCCCTTGACGGAGCGGCTGGGCATGGCCCAGCCGGCATTGGACATTCTGCTCTTTCTGGCCAACAATCCCGGCCGGGACACCGCCCGGGACATCTGCACCTACCGGCATTTAAAGCCCGCCATCGTCTCCTTCCATGTGGACCACCTGGTCCGGGAGGGGTATTTGGCCCGGGAGAGCGTGCCGGGGGACCGGCGGAAATGCCGCCTGGTGCTGACGGAGAAGGCCGCCCCCATCGTCACAGAGGGACGGGCCCTGCAGACCCGTTTTAACGAGGCGCTGCTCCGGGGGCTGACGGCGGAGGAGCTGGAGATCTTCCAGCGCTGCTTCCAAACGGTGGAGCGCAACACAGCCGCCCTGGCGGGGGGCCTACAGGCAGACCAAGGAGGAACATAATGGAACAGGACAAGACATTTTTAGGCACGGAGCCCATCGGAAAGCTCCTGCGGCGGCTGGCGGTGCCCACGGTCATTGCCCAGCTTGTGAATATGCTCTACAACATCGTAGACCGCATCTACATCGGCCACATCCCGGAGGTGGGGGACCTGGCCCTTACCGGCGTAGGCGTGTGCCTGCCGCTGATCATGATCGTCTCCGCCTTCGCGGCCCTGGTGTCCTCCGGCGGCGCGCCCCGGGCCTCCATCTCCATGGGCAAGCAGGACCACGAAACGGCAGAGCGGATCCTGGGCGGCTGCTTTGCCTTGCAGATCGTCATCTCCGCCGTGCTGACGGCGGTGCTGCTCCTCTGGGGCCGGGATCTGCTGCTGGCCTTCGGCGCCAGTGAAAATACCATCGGATACGCCGCGGATTACATGGGCGTTTATGCCGTGGGCACCGTGTTCGTCCAGTTGACCCTGGGCCTCAACACCTTTATCACCGCCCAGGGCTTTGCCAAGGTGGGGATGCGGACGGTCCTCATCGGCGCGGTGGCCAACATCGTGCTGGACCCCATTTTCATTTTCGCGTTTGACATGGGCGTGCGGGGCGCGGCGCTGGCCACCATCCTCTCTCAGGGCATCTCCTGCGT
>CAZFJB010000071.1:0-6060 GCA_964519775.1 uncultured Oscillibacter sp. | reverse complement strand
TCAGCGCCGCGCCCTATTCCATTGATAAGCCCTATGACTATCTGGTGCCGGAGGAACTGCTGGAAAAGGTGGTCCCCGGCGTCCGGGTCATGGTGCCCTTCGGCCGGGGCAACCGGGAGAGCGAGGGCATCGTGCTGGCCCGGAGCCGGGGCCCTAAGCTGCCGGGAGTGAAGGCTGTTCGCCGGGTGCTGGACAGTGAGCCGGTGCTGGACAAGGCCGGCATCGACCTGGCGCTTTGGATGCGGGGCCGGTATTTCTGCACGGTGTTTGAGGCAGTGAAGACCATTCTGCCGGCGGGACTGTGGTACGGGTTTCGGGAGATGTGGTCCCTGGCCATGGAGCCGGAGGCTGCCCGCACCGCGGCGGTGAACATTCCCGGCGCGTGGCAGGCTTTGACACTGATGGAGGAGCAGGGGGGACACTGTGAGGTCCAGGCCCTGCGTGAAAAGCTGGGCGAAGGGGCGGACAAGACCCTGAAAGCCCTGAAAAAAGCGGGCATCCTTGCTTGTGAGACCAACGCCAAGCGCAAGATCGGAGATAAGTCCCACCGCATGGTGGAGCTGGCGGTCAGCGCGGAGGAGGCGCTGGCCATCGTGGAGCCCAAGCGCCGCGCGTCCCCGGGACGGTATGAGGTGGTGTGTCTGCTCTCTTCCGCCGGACGGACGGCGGAGGCGGAGATCCGCTATTTTACCGGCGTGTCTCAGCAGACACTGCGGGCCATGGAAAAGGCGGGACTCATCGCCTTTTCCCAGGAGGAGGCGCTGCGGGTGCCCTCCTTTGCGGATGTGGAGCCGGGGCAGCCGATCCGGCTCAATGAGGAGCAGCAGGCGGCCTTTGAGGAGATCCTGTGCCGTGTCCGCTCCGGCGAGCCCTCCGTGACCCTTTTGCAGGGGGTCACCGGCAGCGGAAAGACGGAGGTCTATCTCCGCTTAGTGCAGGAGACCCTCGCGCAGGGCAAGACCGCCATGGTGCTGGTGCCGGAGATCGTGCTGACGCCGCAGATGATGCGGAAATTCGCCTCTTACTTTGGCAGTAAAGCGGCAATGCTTCACAGTGCCCTACCCCTCTCAGAGCGGTATGACCAGTGGAAGCGAGTCCGCCGGGGAGAGGTCAGCGTGGTGCTGGGGACCCGGTCGGCCATCTTTGCCCCTCTGAAAAACCTGGGTCTCATCGTGCTGGACGAGGAACAGGAGGGGAGCTACCAGTCGGAAAACGCTCCCCGGTACGATACCCGGGAGATGGCGAAATACCTCTGTGCCCGGACCGGCGGCGCCCTGGTGCTGGGCTCCGCCACGCCCACGGTAGAGACCGCCTGGGCGGCGGAGCAGGGGATCTATCAAAAGGCGCTGCTGCGGCGGCGCTACAATGACCGCCCGCTGCCGGAGGTCCGCGTCGCGGATCTGCGCCAGGAGGTGCGGGCCGGGAATCCCGGCCTTATCAGCGCCCCCCTTCGGGAGGAGCTGGAAAAAAATCTGGCTGCCGGTGAGCAGAGCATTTTGCTTTTGAATCGCCGGGGCAGCAGCCGCTACATTCTCTGCGGCGAGTGCGGCTATGTGCCGGAGTGCCCCCGGTGCAGTGTGGCCATGACCTATCATTCCGCCAACGGGCGGCTGATGTGCCATTACTGCGGCCACTCTCAGACGGCGGGGGACACCTGCCCGGAGTGCGGCGGCTGGATGAAGCACATCGGCGCCGGCACCCAGAAGGTGGAAGAGGAACTGCGGGAGCTGTTCCCGGAGGCGGGTATCCTGCGGATGGACGCCGACACCACCTCCGGTGGTCATGAGGCCATTTTAAAGACCTTTGAGGAAGAGAAAGTTCCCATCCTGCTGGGTACCCAGATGGTGGCCAAGGGGCTGGATTTTGAAAATGTGACTCTGGTGGGCGTGCTGTCTGCGGATCTTTCTCTGTATGTGGACAATTACCGGGCAGCGGAGCGGACCTTCAGCCTGCTGACCCAGGTGGTAGGCCGGGCCGGTCGGGGCGGTAAGACCGGCCGGGCCGTGATCCAGACCTACACGCCGGAAAACGACGTGATCCAATGCGCCGCGGGGCAGGATCAGGCCGCTTTTTATGAAAGTGAGATCCGGATGCGCCGTCTGCGGCGGTATCCGCCCTTTGCGGATCTGTTTACCATTACCATTTCCGGGACGGAGGAGGGCCGGGTGTTCCGCTCCGCCGCCGCGGTGCGGGAAACACTGCGGCAGGTGTGCCGCCAGCCGGAATTGGCCGCGGCGGAGCCGGAGATCCTGGGTCCCGCGCCGGCACCGGTGGTGAAGGTGAACAACCGCTATCGTTACCGCTGTACCCTGGTGGGGCGGAACGACAAAGCCACCCGGGAGATGCTCTCCTGGCTGCAAAAGACCTTTGCCAGGGATAGTGCCAACCGGGGACTGAGCATTTTTGTAGATCACAACGCGGCAGACTGAAGCGCTGCCGCTGGAAATTGACAGGAGGTGCCGACATGGCATTACGGAAGATCGTGGAACAGGGCGACGAGTGCCTGACGAAAGTCTGCCGCCCGGTGGAAAAATTTGACCGGCGGCTGCATGTGCTGCTGGACGATATGGCAGAGACGTTGGCGGAGGCCAACGGCGCGGGGCTGGCAGCTCCCCAGGTGGGCATCCTGCGCCGGGTGTGCCTGGTGCTGGATGAGGAAACTGAGGAATATCTGGAGCTGATCAACCCGGAGATCATCGCCGCCAGCGGTGAGCAGACGGGGCTTGAGGGCTGCCTCAGTGTGCCGGGGAAGTGGGGTATCGTCACCCGCCCCAACCGGGTCCGGGTCCGTGCCCAGGACCGGGACGGCGAATGGTTCGAGGCAGAGGCGGAGGGCCTGACGGCCCGGTGCTTCTGCCATGAGATCGAGCATCTGGACGGCCACCTTTATGTGGAGCATATTGACCACTTCCTGACAGAGGAAGAGCTGCGGGAGTATTTGGAGGACGAGGAGTAATGCGCATCCTGTTTATGGGCACGCCGGATTTTGCCGCCGTGTCATTGCGGCGTCTGGTGGAGGATGGACACGACATCTGCGGCGTGTTCACCCAGCCGGACAAGCCCCGGAACCGGAATAAAGTGACCTTCTCTCCTGTGAAGGAATATGCCTTGACACAGGGCTTGGCCGTGTACCAGCCGGTAAAAATGCGGGACGGCACGGCGCTGGAGCTGGTGAAGTCCCTGGAGCCGGAGCTGATCGTGGTGGTGGCCTATGGGCGTATCCTGCCTAAGGACATTCTGGATGTGCCGCCCCTTGGCTGCGTGAATGTCCACGCTTCCATCCTGCCTAAATACCGGGGCTCCGCTCCCATCAACTGGGCCATGCTCAACGGTGACGCCGAGACTGGCGTTTCCATTATGTATATGGCGGAAGAACTGGACGCGGGCGATGTGATCCGGGTGGAAAAGACCCCCATCGACCCGGAGGAAGATCTGCCGAGCCTGTGGGACCGTCTGGCGGCCCTGGGGGCGGAGACCCTCTCTGCCGTCATTCCGACCATTGCCGATGGCACCGCTTCCCGGACGCCTCAGGACGCGAACCAGGTGACTTTCGCACCCATGCTGTCCCGGGAGCTGTCGCCCCTGGACTGGAACAAACCGGCGGAAGCGCTGCGCAACCAGGTCCGAGGCCTGATCCCCTGGCCCTGCGCCACGGCGGAGATCAAGGGCCAGCGGTTCAAGATCTACAAGACCGCTGTGGGCGGCGCCACGGACAAGGCCCCCGGTACGCTGCTGTCCGCGGGGAAGAAGGGCATTGAGGTGGCCTGCGGCGATGGGCGGAGTCTGTTCATCACCGAATTGCAGGCGGAGGGCGGCAAGCGCATGGCTGCCGCGGCGTATTTACTTGGACATCCGATGGACATTTGACCTTTAAACGGAGGAAATCATGCCTTATTACGGCTATTACGGCGATTATAGCACCTTTTTTGCCAATAATGTCTACAGCATCCTGCTGATCCCCATTCTGCTCCTGTCCCTGTGGGCCCAGGCCCAGGTCAGCGGAAATTTCAAAAAGTACAGCGCCGTCAGCAACCGGCGGCGCATGACCGGCGCCCAGGCGGCGGAGGCGGTGCTGCGGGCTCACGGTATTTACAATGTGGCCATCCGGCCCTGCTCCGGCAGCCTGACGGATCATTACGATCCCCGGGACAACAGTATCTACCTGTCTGAGAGCGTGTATAACGCCCCCACCATCGCGGCGGTGGGCGTGGCGGCCCATGAGGCGGGCCACGCCGTGCAGTACGCTGTGGGGTATGGCCCGGTGAAGCTGCGCTCCGCCATTATCCCCGCCACCCAGTTGGGGTCCAAGCTGTCCTTTATCCTGCTGCTGGTGGGCATGGTGCTCTACAGCCAGTCCTTGTTCCTGATCGGCATCCTGCTGTTTTCCCTGACCACCATTTTCCAGCTCATCACCCTGCCGGTGGAGTTCAATGCCTCCCGCCGGGCGCTGGAGACGCTGGAAGGCCAGCAGCTTTTGTATGATGACGAGCTTTCCGGCGCGCGGAAGGTCCTGAAGGCGGCGGCGCTGACCTATGTGGCGGCGCTGCTGATGTCGGCGCTGCAATTACTGCGGTATGTGCTCATTTTCCTTGGGCGCAGCAACCGTGGTCGGAGGAGAGACTGATGGGCGCGAGAGATACTGCTTTGCGGGTTTTGACCGCCTGCCGGCGCGGCGATGCCTGGGCGGACGCTGCCCTGAAAGCCCAACTGGACCGGGACGGTCTGGTGGGGCCGGAGGCGGCGCTTTGCAGCCGATTGGTATACGGCGTGCGGCAGAATGAGCTGCTGCTGGATTTTTATCTGGCGGCTTACTGCTCTCAGAAGCCGGATCATCTTCAGCCGCCGCTGACGGAGATATTGCGCTTGGGAGCGTATCAGATCCTGTTTTTGGACCGGGTGCCGGACAGCGCGGCGGTGAATACCGCTGTGGAGCTGGCAAAACAGGCGGGCAGGGGGCAAGCCTCTGGCCTTGTCAACGCCGTTCTCCGAAAGGTTTCCCAGAATAAGGAACAACTGCCTGCCATCCCGGAGCGGGATGAGATCAAATACCTCTCCATCCGCTACAGCCATCCCAGGTGGCTGGTGAAGCGACTGGTGAATCTGCTGGGCCGGCAGGAGGCGGAGGCCTTCCTGGCGGCGGACAACGGCACGCCGCCTGTGACAGCGCAGGTGAATCCGCTGAAGACGGATCTGGAAAGCCTGGAAAAAGAACTGGAAAACTGGGGCGTGTCGGCAAAGGCCCATCCCTGGGTCCCCGGCTGCCTGGAGCTGACCGGCGTGGGTGATCTGACCACGCTGGAGCCCTTCCGGGCGGGAAAGCTGCTGGTGCAGGACCCTGCCGCCCGGCTGGTGTCGCTTATCGCCGGGATGCGGCCGGGGCAGAAGGTGCTGGATCTCTGCGCCGCCCCCGGCGGCAAGTCCTTCAGCGCCGCGTTTGCCATGGAGGATCGGGGAGAGATCATCTCCTGTGACCTCCACGAAAATAAGCTCAAGCGCATCCAGGACGGCGCGGAGCGGCTGGGCCTGACGTCCATCCAGACCTCCGCCGGAGACGGCCGGACCTTCCGGTCGGAATGGGCGGAGAAGTTCGACGTGGTGCTGGTGGATGCTCCCTGCTCAGGCCTTGGCATTATCCGGAAGAAGCCGGACATCCGCTACAAGCGGGCGGATGATCTTTTTGCCCTGCCCATTATCCAGACGGCGCTGCTGGACAACGCCGCCAGATATGTGGCCCCCGGCGGCGTGCTGGTGTATTCCACCTGCACTGTTTTGCCGGAGGAAAATGAACAGGTGACGGACGCTTTCCTGGCGGAACACGGCGATTTCTGCCGGGACGCCTTCTCTCTGCCGCGGCCGGTGGGGGAAAAGGCGGGGCAGGTCACCCTGTGGCCACAGCGCCACGACACCGACGGTTTTTACATCTGCCGCATGAAGCGCAAGTAAGCCCCGGATGGGGAACATAAGCGAGGAAGCTATGATCGATTTGAAATCACAGACCCTGGAGGAGATGACGGCCACCCTGAAAGCCATGGGGGAGCCGGCCTTCCGGGGCAAGCAGGT
>CAZFJB010000070.1:0-6133 GCA_964519775.1 uncultured Oscillibacter sp. | reverse complement strand
GCTCGTCGGGCTCATAACCCGGAGGTCGCAGGTTCAAGTCCTGTCTCCGCAACCAAAAACGTCCTGAAATCTTACGATTTCAGGACGTTTCTTTTTCACTTTCGCAAGGGGAAAACGATCATTTCTAACACGTTTCTAACACGGATACTTAAAATGCGCTTGTTTACCTCAAAATTCGAAAATTGATCAGTTAAACGCGGTAAAGGCCGGATCTTTTGCCGGAGGGCGGTTTTATCCCGGACAACCCATCTCCCGGGAAATGGCGGCGGCGGACTCCAACACCATGTGAAGAAACTCGTCCTTTTTCGCGGCGAAGGTCTCGGTGGTGCAGACCAGCGCCAGGGCGGCAATGCACTGGAAGTTATGATCAAAAATAGGGGCGGCGATGGAGCTGCGCCCATCATAGCGCTGGTTGCTGTCCAGGCAATACCCCTGCGTCCGCACTTCGTCCAGGACCTGATACAACTGGGCGGGGGTGGAGATGGTGGAGGCGGTATAGGCGCGGAATGGGGCGTTTTGCAAAAAAGTCTGCACCATCTGCTGGGAGGCGTAAGCCAGCAGCACCTTGCCCACCGGCACGGAATAGGCGTCCAGCTCCAGCCCGATGCGGGAGGGGACGTGATCAAGGGCGCTGCCCGGCTCGGCGTAAATGTTGATGCTGCGGCCATTTGAGTTCAGGATCGCCAGGGACACCGTCTCCTGCGTGGCGCGGCAGAGATCGTGAATGAAGGGCTTGGCCGCGTCTACGATGTTTTTCCGGTCTGAGCGGCGGTGGCTGTATTGGGTGATCTTTTCCCCCACGCAATAGCGGGAGTTGGGGGTCTTGAGCACAAAGCCTCGGCGCTCCAGGGTATACAGTATTTTAAAGACACTGGTCTTATCCAGCCCGGTGATGGAGCAAAGCTCACTCAGGCTCAGTTCGTCCCGCACCATGATGATATCCAGGACCTTCAACGCCTTGTTCAAGGACTTTAACAAATACTTCTCGTCGTTTTCTTTTTGTGCCACTGAGGTACATCTCCTGTTTGCTTTTTTCCTATATTATAGCAGAAACTCCACTGTGATGCAACGGGTTTCTGAATGAGAAACTTCTGACTGTGAGAATTGACAAAAAAATGCATTTTTCTGGAAAACCTCTCCCGAATATGTTGACAATATATAAACATGGGGGTATGCTTTGAGTGAAAATACGAAACGGAGGTGCACATTCGTTTCTTATTTAGAAATTCGAAGGAGAGGTTTTTATGGGAAAACAACCGACTGCCGTAAAATCTAAAAACTATGCAGTTGAATTCTACCGCATGATGTTCTGCCTGAGTTTCGCGGCTATCCATGTGTGGCAGGTCCTGCCTACCACCCGCGGACTGCCCCCCGCCCAAAACTGGAATCTGGACTGTATGCTGCCCTTCATGGCTTTCTCCGGTTACTTCCTGATGCAGGGCTTCCAGTCCAAGAAGAAAAAAGCGGCGATGACCGGCGTGCCCCTGGAGCAGCCCTCTGTTCTGGCCGGTAAGTATCTGTGGAGCCGCGTCAAGTCCCTGTGGCCGGTCTACATTATCGGCACCCTGCTGGGCTTTGTCGTCCAGTGCTTCCGCTACGGTACCACACTCGCTGAGATCCCCCTGTTCCTGATCAACGCGCTGCCCGAGCTGGTCGGCATTCAGATCACCGGCATCGGCATCGGCAACAACTATGTCGGCGCCGTTGAACTGGGCCGGACCGGCAGTGCCGGTTCCCTGATGCTGAACGGCCCGCTGTGGTTCATTTCCGCCATCTTCATCGCCGGTTACATCGTGTATTACCTGGTTGCCCGGTGGGAGGAAGTCTACCTTGGCCTTGTCACCCCCATAGCCACCGCGCTCCTGTTTGCCACCCATCACCTGGTGGGTACCGATCCCATGTGGCTGTACTATGACAACCTCGGCACCTTTATGCTCAACTGCGGTCTGCTGAAGATGATCTGCCTGATGAGCGTGGGCGCGCTGATGTGGAAGGGCATCGACAAGCTGAAGGATGTGCAGTTCACAAAAGGCTTTACCGTTTTCCTGACCATCTGCCAGACCATCATGGGCATCTTCTTTGTCTACCGCACCTGGACGCCCTACACCTGCAGCATCGGCCTGAACATCTCTTTCTCCTCCATCTATCTGTTGAGCATCCCCTTCACCTTCCTGCTCCTGCTGAACAAGGATGGCTTTACGCACTTCATGAACAAGAAGATCTGGTCCTTCCCCGGCAAGCTGGCCCTGTACTTCTACATCGTTCACTATCCGCTGATGATGCTCCTGGGCAACGTGTTCGAAAGCCTGATCACGGTGTTCATCGCCCTTGTCATCTGCGCTACCATTCTGGCGATCCTCCTTTACCTGCTCAACGACAAGCTGCTGCAGCCCTGGACCAAGACCCACAGCTTCGTAAAGCACGAGGATAAGGCCAACGTATAATCTTTAGGAGGACTTTCATGGCAAAATTCGTTACAGCGGCGGAAGCGGCCAGTCACATCAAGGATAATATGCGAGTCGGCATCGGCGGCTTCGCTACTTCCGGCGCTGCCGACGCAGTCCTTCGGGCTATCGGCAAGAGCTTCGAAGAAAACAACACCCCCAGGGACCTGGCCATCATTGCGCCCACCATCAGCGGCGACAAAAAAGAGAACGGCTATGGTATGACCTGCATCGGCAAGGAAGGGCTGATCGACCGGATCTACACCTCCCGTGTCGGCAATTCCCCGGCCATCGAACGGCTCGCCAACCAAAACAAGATCGGGATCGTTATCTTCCCTATGGGCATTTTTGGACATCTGTTCCGTGCCCAGGCGGGGCATAAGCCCGGCATCATTACCCACGTTGGCAAGTACACCTTCGCTGACCCCCGCAACGAGGGCGGCAAGATGAACCAGAAGGCCGTGGACAGCGGGGAGGAACTGGTTTCCGTCATCAATTTGGACGGGAAGGAATACCTCTATTACCGCACTTTGCCCATGGATGCCTGCATCATTCGCGGCAGCTACGCTGACGAAGACGGCAACGTGACCATGCAGAATGAAGTGCTCCCCGCTGAACAGGTGGAGATGGCACAGGCAGTCCATAACAACGGCGGTATCGTTATCGTCCAGGTATCCAAGGTGGTCACACGGGGGTCTATCAATCCCAAAAACGTGGACATCTATAACCGCCTTGTGGACTATATCGTGGTCGGAACGCCTGAGGAGCATCCCTTCACCTATGCCGACTATCAGTATCGTCCTGAACTTTTGAATCTGCTGAAGGTCCCCACCAGCGCGGTGGCGCCCATGGACATGGGCATCCGCAAGGTCGTGGCCCGCCGGGGCGCTATGGAACTGACCAAAGGCTCTCTGGTCAACCTGGGCCTTGGGATCTCGGACGGCGTGTCACTGGTGGCCAACGAAGAGGGCATGACCGACTTCACCCTGACCATCGAGACCGGCATCTTCGGCGGTATTCCGCTGAGCGGGCCTCGCATGGGTACCGGTGTCAACGCGGAGGCCACCTACAAACTCGCTTCCACCTTTGATATTTACGATGGCGGCGTGCTGGATTGCTCCTACCTCAGTTTCGCTGAGGTGGACGAGGAGGGCAACGTCAACGTCTCCAAATTTGGCGGCAAGATCGTGGGGCCCGGCGGATTCGTAAATATCTCCCAGAACACCAAGCGCATTTATTTCATGGCCACCTTTACGGCCGGCGGCCTGGAGTGCGAATTCGGCGGCGGCCAGATGAAGATCCTTCAGGAAGGCAAACAGAAAAAGTTCCGCAAAAAAGTGGAGCAGATCACCTTCTCCGGCCGCTTCGCGGTGGAATCTGGACAAGAGGTGCTCTACATCACTGAGCGCGCGGTCTTCCAGCTGACAAAGGAGGGCATGATGCTCATCGAGGTGGCGCCCGGCGCGGATGTCGAAAAGGACATCATCGCCAATATGGAATTCCGCCCGCTGATCTCCCCCGAACTGAAGCAGATGGATCCCCGCATCTTCAATCCCGAGAAAATGGGACTTACATTCAAGGATTGCTGATCCCTGTTTTCTTCACTCGGCGAACTCTCCGGGGTGATCTCACCCCAGAGAGTTCGCCCGTTTATCCCATTTGTACAAGGAGATGAAAACGATGAAACTTATCGCAGTGGAGGAACATTTCGGTTATGCGGAGATCGCCGCGGGCGGCAAAGCGGAGCAGGATGTCCTCTGTCCCCACTTCCATGAATCTTACGCGAACGCGTGGCCTCTTCCCCATGTGCCCAGGCCCGGCTCCATGCAGGACATTGCCGCCGGACGCATTGCGGACATGGACAACAACGGCATTGACGCGCAGATCCTCTCTTCCAACTCCACCCAACTGATCGTCTCTCCCGACGCAGTGGAGATCTGCCGTGGAGCCAACGACAAGCTGGCGGCGGCCATCGCCCTGTATCCAGGCCGGTTCTATGGTTTCGCTTCCCTGCCTACCATAGATCCCGCTGCCGCCGCCGACGAACTGGAGCGCACGGTAAAGACCTATGGTTTTCGGGGGGCGAACCTCTTTGGCCGCACTGCCGGGAAGTTTTTGGATGATCCGTCATTCGAGCCGCTGCTGGCCCGGGCGGAATCGCTGGGCGTCCCCTTGTATCTGCACCCCGGCTTCCCCCCCAGAGAGGTCAGCCAGGTCTGTTACGACGGCTTTTCGGACATGGTCAGCACCCGTTTTGCCTGCGCCGCGTGGGGATGGCACGCGGACGGCGGCGTGCAGGTGATCCGCATGATCCTCGGCGGCGTGTTTGACCGCCACCCCGATCTGACCATCGTCTCCGGACACTGGGGCGAAATGGTGCCCTGGTATCTGGACCGCTTGCTGGAGGCCCTGCCGAAAACGGTCACCGGCCTTCAGCGGGAGATCCCGGAGTATTTCCAGAGGAATATTTATGTGACGCCCAGCGGAATGTTTTCCAATGCCCAGCTAAAGTATATCGTGGAAGTGCTGGGCGCGGACCGGGTCATGTTCTCTGTGGATTACCCCTTCATCCCCAATGAGGGTGCGCGCGCGTTTATGGAAAACGCGCCCATCAGCCAGGAAGACAAGGAAAAGATCGCTCACAAAAACGCGGAGGCTCTGTTCCGTATCTGAGCCCGGAGTCGATCCCACTCAATATCTCAGTAAAAAGCAGCGCTTTCAGATGTATTCTGTTCTGAAAGGGTCAAAAGAACCCCTGCCTGCGGAAAATTCCGCAGGCAGGGGCCTTTTTACGCTTCGTATTGAAAGGGCGTTTGGCAGGAATAACAGGCGTCCCGGTTGACTTTCTGCCGTTTGCCGCGCACAGGGCAGGCGCTCCGCTCCTGTTCCTCCCGAAGATATTCGGCCTTGGCCCAGTCTGATTTCAGAAACCAGGGGAAATTCTCTGTAAACATCGGGCATTTTCTCCGTTCAGAACTTTCGGCTGCCGCCGGAGAAACCCCGGCTGTTGACACGGGTACCGCCGCTCCGGTGTCCGCCGCCGCCCTTGGGGCCGTTGTCCCGGTTGATGGGGGTGCGGACCACAGTGGAGTGGGTATAGTGATCGGTGCGGACTTTCAGGTCCACGCTGCCGGTGACGTAGGCAGAGGCGCCGCTGGCCTTCCGGGCGGTCTTCATTTTCCGCTTCATCACGCCGCAGGCGACGAAGGCGATGATCACGGCGGGGAGGAAACTCATGGCCACTGCTTTCCCCAGCGCCGCGGCAAAGGAGATCTGCTGCGTTTGGGTATGGACAACGTCATTGCCGTAGTGGATATGCTCCGGCAGATCGCCGCCGGGGGCGGCGGGGGTGCCGGCGGAGGCGGTGCCCGCCGCGTCAGAGAGCAGCACCTGGCAGATCGTCAGGTAGTTCTGACAGCCAGTGGACCAGTCGCTGTTTCCAAAATCCTCCAGAACAGCGTCCCACACCAGCTCCTGGGCGTAGTCGGTAAAGACGGTTTGGGCCCAGGGACCGTAAATGGCAAGGCTCACGTCCCGGGTCTCGGTGCTGAGGGCCAGGAGGATACCGTCCCGCTCCTCGCCGCAGCCCAACAGATTTTCCTCGTAATAGTCCTGGGCAAATTCGTAAATATCCTCGTAACCGTAGGCGGTAAAGTCTGACACGGTGTAAAGATAGACGCCGCAGTCAT
>CAZFJB010000069.1:0-6198 GCA_964519775.1 uncultured Oscillibacter sp. | reverse complement strand
GCCGGTGAGCAACATCGTGCTGATGGGCATTGGCGAGCCGCTGGACAATCTGAAAAACGTGCTGCGGTTTCTGGAACTGGTGAATCACCCTGACGGGCTGAATATCGGAATGCGGCATATTTCTCTGTCCACCTGCGGACTGATCCCGGGCATCGACCGTCTGGCGGAGGAGAACTTGCAGCTCACGCTGTCTGTGTCCCTCCACGCGCCGGACAGTGAGACCCGCTCGAAGATCATGCCGGTGAACCGGGCATACGACGTGGAAAAGCTGTTTGAGGCCTGCCACCGGTACTTTGAAAAGACTGGGCGGCGGATCTCGTTTGAATACGCTATGATCGATGGGGTCAACGACAGTGACTGGCAGGCGGACCTGATCGCGAAGAAGCTGCGGGGGATGCCGGGCCATGTGAATCTGATCCCACTGAACGATGTAGCGGAGAGCCCCCTGAAACCCTCCCGCCGGACGGCGGCGTTTCAGAAGCGGCTGGAATCCCACGGCCTGACCGCCACGGTGCGGCGGAGCCTGGGCGGCGACATTGACGCTTCCTGCGGCCAACTGCGGCGGAAAGAGATGGAAGAACGGAGAAAAGGAGAGGAAGAACCATGATCCAAACCTGGGCCATCACCGATACGGGCCTTGTGCGGAAAGAGAATCAGGATACTTACCGGATCGCCCGGGAGGGCATGGTCTGCGTGGTGTGCGACGGTATGGGCGGTGCCGCCGGCGGTCAGATCGCCAGTGATCTGGCGGCGGAGACATACATCGCGGAAATGGAAAAGGTCATAACGGCGGGTATGACGCCGGAGCAGCTGCGGGAGGCATCATCCTACGCTGTGGCCATGGCCAACCAGGCTGTGGAGACCCGGGCGTGCCAGGAGGCGGCCCTCTCCAATATGGGGACCACTCTGGTGGCTGCCGCTGTCTATGACGGCGGGGTCGTGATCTCCAACGTGGGGGACAGCCGCGCCTATCATGTGACGGAGACGGAGATCACCCGTGTCACCCGGGATCATTCCCTGGTGGAATCCATGGTGGAGCATGGGGACATCACGGCGGATGAAGCCCGCCGCCATCCCAATCGAAATCTCATCACCCGGGCTTTGGGCCGGGATACCAACGCCGCCTGTGACGGATATATCCGCCCGGTGGCAAAGGGAGAGTACATTCTGCTCTGCACAGACGGGCTGGTGAATACCGTCACCGATCAGGAGATGCTCTTTGAGATCATCCACGGTGAGGACACGGATACCTGCATGGAACGGCTGCTGGAGATCGCCAGGGCCCAGGGCGCGCCGGACAATGTGACGGCGGTCCTGATGCGATTTTTGTAAGAGAGGGGGAGAGGAATGGACCAATACATCGGAAAAATGCTGGACAACCGCTATGAGATCCTGGAGCGCATCGGCACCGGCGGCATGGCGGTGGTCTACAAGGCAAAGTGTCATCGCCTCAACCGCCTGGTGGCCATCAAGATCCTGAAAAGCGACCTGGCCCAGAACGAGGAGTTCCGCCGCCGGTTCAATACGGAGTCCCAGGCGGTGGCGCAGCTCTCCCACCCCAACATCATGTCGGTGTACGATGTGTCCCGGGGCGGCGACACGGAGTATATCGTCATGGAGCTGATGGACGGCATCACGCTGAAGCAGTACATGGAAAAGCGGGGGCAGCTGAACTGGCGGGAGTCCCTCCACTTCATCACCCAGATCATGCGGGGACTGAGCCACGCCCACAGCCGGGGCATCATCCACCGGGACATCAAGCCCCAGAACATCATGGTCCTGCGGGATGGCAGCGTGAAGGTGGCGGATTTCGGCATCGCCTGTCTTGCCGATTCCGCCCAGACCTTGACCCAGGAGGCCCTGGGTTCCGTCCACTATATTTCGCCGGAGCAGGCCAAGGGCGACCGGCCTGACGCCCGCAGCGATATCTATTCCTCCGGCGTGGTGCTCTATGAGATGCTCACCGGGCGGCTGCCCTTTGAGGGAGAGTCCGCCGTGTCGGTGGCTATCCAGCATCTCAGCTCCATCCCCCTGGCGCCCCGGGAGATCAATCCCGACATCCCGGAACAGTTGGAGCTGATCTGCATGAAGGCCATGGCCCCGGATCTGGCCCACCGCTACCAGTCCGCTGATGCCATGATCGCCGATCTGGAAATGTTCCGCAAGAACCCGGACGTGGAGATGAAGTTCGACCTTTCAGATCTGCGGCCGGAGGAGACGGACGAGCCCACCCGCCCCATCCGCACGGTCAGCAGCCACACGGCGGCCCCGGTCCGGGGGACGGAGCGGAGTTATCCCCGGCGGGAGCCGGAACGGGAGGAGCGGCCCCGGTCAGACGACCGTGGCGGCGCGCGGTCGGCGGTGCTGATCGGTGCCGTGACTGTGGCGGCGGTGGCCTTAGTGGTGGTGCTCTTCAAGAGTATTTTAGGCTCCTTCAGCGCCCCGGCGCCGGACCAGTATCAGGTGCCCGGCGTGCTGGACCTGACCGTGGAAGAAGCCCGGAACGACGTGCGGGTGAAGGATATTTTTGAGATCCAGGAGATGGGCTCCGAATTCAACGACCAGGTGGAGGAGGGGCACATCCTTAAACAGATCCCCCAGGAGGGGGAGATCCGCAAGGGAAACCAACTGGTGATCCAGGTGTGGGTCAGCGCCGGGGAGGAGACCGGCGAGATGCCGGATCTGACCAACAAACCGGCGCAGGATGCCAAGATCCTCATGGAACGGCTGAGCCGGCAGTACAATCTGGAGCTGACGGTGGAGTCCCCGGAGGAGAGCCGCAGATTTTCCGACGAGATCACTGCGGACTGCGTTATCAGCACCATTCCGGCCAAGGGAGAGACGCTGAAAAAGGGCGACACGGTGACGCTGATCCTCAGTAAGGGGCCGGAGATCAAAACCACCCCGGTGCCTCCCTTTGAGGGAATGAACATCGACAGCGTGCTGGCCCAGCTTACCAGCTATAAGCTCACCTGTACCGCCGTGGATGTGGAAGTGGTGGACAGCGACAAGCCGGGCGGAACCATTGTCTGGCAGAGTCTGGAGCCCAACACCATGGTGGATGAGTGGTCCACCATCAAGTTCCGGGTCAGCGCGGGCCTTGCCAGTTCCCCCATGTCCATCACGCTGGACCTGCCTCAGGATCAGGGGGAAGTGCTGAAGGTGGATATCTTCGTAGGCGATGAGCCCACGCCCCAGTACAGTGAGAATGTCCGGGCGTCGGATGGCATTGTGAGGACCACCCTTTATGGCACAGGCCGCAAGATGGTGAAGATCTATTTCAACGACGTGCTGGATCAGGGGCAGTCCTATGAGCGGGTGTTTGGATGATATGGCAGAGGGACGGATTCAAAAGGCCCTCAGCGGCTTTTATTATGTGGACACCGGCAGCGAAACGCTGACCTGCCGGGCCAGAGGCAAATTCCGCAAAGAAGGCGTTTCTCCCCTGGTTGGGGACCGGGTGACGGTCCGGGAGCTGGGGAGCGGCGAAGGTTTTGTAGAGGAGATCCTGCCCAGAAGGAACGCGTTTTCCCGACCGGCGGTGGCCAATATCGACCAGCTTGTGGTCATCGCCTCCGCAGCCATCCCCAAAACGGACCCCTTTCTCATCGATCGGGTGGCGGCCATCGCGGCGCTGAAAAACTGCGAGGTGCTGATCCTGCTGAACAAGTGTGATCTGGATCCGGCGGAGGAGCTGTACCGCATTTATACCGCCGCCGGTTTCCCTACGCTGCGCGTCAGCGCCGAGACCGGGGAGGGCATGGAGGAACTGAAGCCTTTGATCGCTGGCAAGCTATCTGCCTTTACAGGCAACTCCGGCGTAGGAAAATCCAGCATTTTGAACACCCTGGACCCCCGATTTGCCCTTAAGACCGGCGAGATCAGCACCGCTCTGGGCCGGGGACGGCACACTACCCGCCATGTGGAGCTGTTCCGCCTGGACTGCGGCGCGGAGGTGGTGGATTCCCCGGGCTTTTCCTCCTTTGAGACGGAGGAACTGGATCTGGAGCTGAAGAGCCGCCTGCCGGAGACCTTCCGGGAGTTCCGGCCTTACCTGGGGCAGTGCCGCTTTCTGGACTGCGCTCACACCAGGGAAAAGGGCTGCGCTGTTCTGGCGGCGCTGAAGGCGGGGGAGATCCAGCCCAGCCGCCACCGGAGCTATCTGCGGCTCTATGAGGAGCTGCGCCCCCTGCGAGAGTGGCAAAAGAAATAAAAAGCGGCTATGCGCCGAGGAAAAACAGTGTTCGGATCACATCCGAGCACTGTTTTTTTGCCGCAGGGGGAACCTGAGAGGGGCCGTGGGTATATACTGGGGCGTAGGGAAGGGAGGCGAGGCCGTATGTTCCGGGGCGGGCGGCATTGTATTCTGGGCATTTTCGCCGTATCCATGGGGGCGGGCATCCTCATCGCGGCGATCTTTCCCACGGGACTGCTGATGTTTTTGGTGGCGACATTGCTGATCGCCAGCGGCTGCGCCTGCTGGAGACGGTAGAAAGGAGTCGGGTATGAACATTGTGGTATGGAAGGCACCGAAGGCCATGCGGGGAATCCTGAGAAAGCTCTTCAAGATCCAGGCATAAGGGGGCGGGCCTGTTCATAAAATGGGGTGAACAGGAAAGGAAGGGTACCAATATGGAGCTGGAACTGAAAAAGGAATGTTTGGACATTTTTGAGCCGGGCGACCGGCAGATCCTGACCCAAGAGGAGACGGCGGAGACCATCGTCCCGGATTACTGCCCGGACATCGCCCGGATCATTTCCGTGGAGGGCGTGGTGTACCCCCATGGGATGGAGGCGGGGAACACCGGCGTTTCCGGCACGCTGCGGGTCACGGTGCTCTATACGCCGGAGGGGGGCTCCGGCGTGCGGACGCTGGAATTTTCCATGCCCTTCACCGTCCAGGGAGAGGGGCTGACGGACTGCGCCCACGTTACGACGGAAACGGAGATCGAGCTGCTGGAGAGCCGGATGCTCAACCCAAGAAAGATCTTCACCCGCTGCAAGCTGGCCACGGCGCTGACGCCCTACCGGAGGCAGTGCCTGTCCCTCTCCGGGGATGTGGAGGCGGAGGCGGCGCTGCGGGTGGAGAAGCGGTGCTGCCGGCAGCAGGCGGCCCTTCTGCGGCAGATCGTGGAGAAGGATCTGACATTTTCAGACTTTATGACCCTCTCCATGGGCCGGGAGGGGGCGGCGGAGATCCTCACCAGCCGCTGCGGCGGCATGGTGACGGAGACCAAGCTGGTGGGCAATAAGCTGATCTTAAAGGGCGTATTTTCCGTCAGCGTGCTGTATCGGACCCGGGAGGGAGCGCTGTGTTCCACTGCCTCTGAGCTGCCCTTCTCCCAGATCATGGAGATCGATGCCATTGGGGAGAACGCGAAGGTGTCCATGCGGCTGTGGATCACCGGCGCGGACATCCAGATCGACGGCGGGGATGACGAGGGGCGGCAGCTTGCGGTGACGCTGTATTACCACACCATGGCCTTTTTGCGGGAGGAGCGGGAAATCCAGCTGTTGACGGATCTCTATTCCACCGTGTATGAGACACGGTATGAGCCGCTGGCGCTGGATCTTTGCGGATCGCACGAGAGCCAGACCCGGCGGCAGACGGTGCGGGAGGTCATCGAGATCGGCACGGCGGCGGAGACGCTGCTGTCTCTGCGGGTGGACTGTGGGGCGGTGTCCGTCAGCCGGGAGGGGAACACCACCTTCCTCCGCGCGGCGGCGGTGGTGCGGGCGCTGTATCTGGATGAGGGCGGCGCCTGCCTTTCCGCGGAGCGGAGCGTGGACGTGAGCTGCCCCATGGAGCTGCCGGGGGAATGCGCCGTGTCAGCCCGGGCCATTTGTGGGGAGGAGGCCCAGGGGACCCTGGGGGACCGTGGGATCGAGGTGCGGTTCCCGGTGGATTTCCAGGTGGAGCTTCAGAGCCGGTGCCGGCGGGTATGCGTTGCCTCCGCCGCGCTGGATCAGGAGGAGACGAAGGATCTCAGCGGCGCGCCGTCCCTAATTCTGCGCTATTTCGGCAGTCAGGGATCTCTCTGGGAGGTGGCGAAGCGCTACAACACCACCATGGGGGACATTCTGGCGGCCAACCAGTTGGAGCGAGAGACGGAGATCCCCTGCGGAAAGCTGCTGCTGATCCCCAAAAAGCGGACATAAGGGCACAAAAAAGTCCGGCACTCAACTGAGTGCCGGACT
>CAZFJB010000068.1:0-6221 GCA_964519775.1 uncultured Oscillibacter sp. | reverse complement strand
TTTTGGACTGATTTAGGATTATCCAGCAATCCATCCGTCGAAATGCACAGAAAAAATCCCTTTTAACTTAATTAGTTGGTTTAGGTATATTTGAAAATTCTTCGTCGAAATGACGGAGGAAGGTACAAGAAAAGGCACCACAGGATTTCTTAAAAAACTTGTGGTGCCTTGCGATTTAGTTTTACTTATTTACAGGTGTGTGATTCCATATCAAACCAAGAAATCAACTCTCCACATTTAGGACAGGTATGCCGCACAAGTTGCTCTGCTATCCATTGAGCAGTTCCAACCTCCCTCAGACGGTAGGAGTCTGGAATGACATTGGCATGGTTGCATACACCATTGATGATTGGTCCTTGGCTGAAAGTATCCAGCCGTTCACAAGGAAATTCCGTACAGGCATAACAATGGTGGACATTATGTACTTTAACACAGTCACGAAATCCGTTTTTACACTCACGGCAACCCTCTCGGACATAATCTGACATACAACCATGACAGGTTTCTGGATAAGCGGGACACGCTCCACAGAACAAGCCACAAATTGCTATACATTGTTCATCTGGTACTCGTTTCATTTTTGGTTCCTCCATGCTGTTATTTCCTGTGTTAAGATATCACAGTTTCATACTAACTTCAAGGCACAGAAGTCGGGTGACCTCTGTGCCTTGTCTTTTATTTACGTTCTTTGATTACGGACTCAATGATTGCTATTTCATCTGGTGTCATCCCATATTTCTGGTACAACTCTTGGTCGGTAAAGATGTGGTCAAATGCTCCGGGGTCTGGGACAAAACGCCAACACTCTGGCACAGTGACAGAGTTTCCGCATATCCCAATAAAAATCATAAACCTAACAAGTCTGGTGTTCAAATAAGAAATATCTATCCCAGCGTTTGACTTTTGAGCGTCTATTAGATAATAAGTTGTTCCGCTTACTTCTCGGATATCAAAAATATCGCCACTGTTTGGATAGAAAACTACTTTGCTCATGTATAGAACAATGTCTTTTCTGAACTTTTCGTTCTTGTCTCCACCTTTGGCCTGCCACTTGGCCGGAGTAATCTTGACAGAGCAGGAGAAAAATAGTAAACTTACAATATTCATCCCCGAAAGGGAAAGGAGAGAGATTATGGGTTATATTGTAGCGATCTGCGTGTATCTTGCGCTGATCATGGTGTACGGCCTTGTGTTGGCTCACAAGAAAGTCAAGACCACGGATGATATGGTGACCGGCAGTCATCAGATCCCGTTCATCATCCTTGTGGGCAGCCTGCTGGCTACCTGGTGCGGCGGCGGCGGTATCACCGGTACTGCCGGTGTGATCTACAACGGCGGCCCCTGGGTCGGCGCGATCACCTTTGCCGCGCCTCCTATCGGCATCATTCTGCTGTATTTCATCGCCGGTAAGGTCCGCAAAACAAATAAGGTGACAGTTCCCGAGATCATGGGTGCCCGTTACGGCAAGGCCGCCAGCATTCTTTCCGCCGCGTGCGTGATGCTGGCCTATGTAGGCGTGCTGGCAACGCAGTTGAAGGCCGCGGCCAATATCATGGTCCTTTTGTGCGCCTCCAGCGGCATTGAAATGAGCACCGGCGCCGCGCTTGTGATCTGCACGGTCATCATCGCTGTGATCACCGTCAGCGGTGGTCTGGTTTCTGTCGCTTACTCTGACGCGGTCAGCGCGCTGCTGATGATCGGCGGCTTCCTGCTGGCCATCCCCGTTTTGGCGATCACCGCCAAATCCCAGGGCGCTGTTCTGCCTGTTGAGAAAACGACCCTCACCGGCGGTATGAGCGGCATCGCCTTGCTGGGCCTGTTCCTGCCGTCTCTGGCGCTGATGCTGGGTGATCAGAATATGCTGCAGCGTTTTGCCGCCGCCAAGAACAGCGATGAGGCGAAAAAGTCCAATATCGGTATGTTTATCGGCGAGCTGATCGTGATCGTCACGACGATCGCTGTCTGCACAGAGGCAGCAAAGCTGTATCCCTCTTTGGAAACGCCCTCTAACGTCATCTTCCAGGTGGCGCTGGATTATCTGCCTTTTGTGCTGGGTGCCCTGCTGATGTGCGCCTGCATGGCATTCATCGTCACCACAGCCGACAGCTATCTGCTGTCCGCTGCCACGAACCTGACCAACGACATTTATGTCACCTACATCAATCCCAAGGCGACCGATACGCAGAAGATGAAGGTCCTGCGTGGCACCATCACGGTGTTCAGTCTGCTGGCCATCGCGCTGACTCTGTACTTCCCCACCGTGCTTTCCCTGCAGTTGACGGCTTACACCATGTATGGCGCGGCCATCACCCCCGCCATCCTGTTCGCCCTCTTCTCCAAGAAGGTCACGCCCGCGGGCGGTATTGCCGGCATCATCGCCGGTGGCGCCGCTACCATCGTCTGGACGCTCCTGGGCACTCCCGGCGGTGTTCAGTGCGCGATCGTGGCAGTTCCCGTCTCCGTGATCGCTATTCTGGTAGTTTCCGCTGTTACAAAATCCAGCGAGGAACACAGTCTGGAAGCCCTCTATAAGGAGAAATGATCCTCAAAGCGGGGCAGAGTTGTCTGCTCCGCTTTTTTCTAAAACTTCATGCGAGCGCGCCGTGAAATATGGCAAACGGTTTGCTCATGAAGTTTTCGCGCGTCATTTTCGGCTATCCCGGCGGGCGGGAAAATGGCACATAAAATAGTTTGCTGTGCTTTTGCGCAGCAGGAAAGGACAGAGCGTATCATGGAAGATCCTCGTATTCGGAAATTCGCGAAATTTTTGATCCGCAGCGCTGTAGAGCTGAAAAAGGGAGAAAAGATCCTGATCGAACTCCACGGCAGTGAAACGGGACTGATGAAGGCGCTGGTACAGGAAGCGTATGCCGTGGGCGGCAAGCCCTTCATCCATATCTTTGACTATGCGGTGGAAGGCGCGCTGGTCCAGGGCGCTGACGAAGCGCACATGGCGGAGATCGCCGCCTATGAGCTGGAGCGCATGAAGGATATGGATGCTTACATTGATATTCGGGCCACCACCAACATCAGTATGTGGCACAATGTCAGCGATGAGGCGCAGCGCCGCTACCGCCAGTATTACTGGGGCCCGATCCATTTGGACGAGCGCTGCAACCACACGAAGTGGTCCGTTTTGCGCTATCCTAACGACGCGATGGCGCAGTTGGCCGGGATCTCCACTGAGGAATATGAGGATTTCTATTTCCGGGCCTGCCTGCTGGATTATGACAAGATGGGCCGGGCTATGCGGCCCTTGCAGGAGCTGATGGACCGCACCGACAAGGTCCGCATCGTTTCTCCCGGCACGGACATTTCCTTCTCTATCAAAGGCATCCCCAGCTTTGGTATGCACGGCAACCGCAACATCCCTGACGGAGAGGTCTATACCGCGCCGGTGAAGGATTCCGTCAACGGTCATATCACCTATAACTGCCCGTCCCCCTATGACGGCTTTTTGTTCCGTGATGTGTATTTGGAGTTCAAAGACGGAAAGATCGTCAAAGCGACAAGTAACAATACCGCTTACATGAATGAGATCCTGGATATTGATGAGGGCGCCCGCTATATCGGCGAATTCGCTCTCGGTGTAAATCCAGAGATCTCCCATCCCATCTGCGATATCCTCTTCGATGAAAAAATCGCCGGCAGCTTCCATCTGACCCCCGGCAACAGCTATGATAACACCTCGAACGGGAATCATTCGGCTGTCCACTGGGATCTGATCCAGATCCAGACGCCTGAATTTGGCGGCGGAGAGATCTATTTTGATGACGTTTTGATCCGCAAGGACGGTCTGTTCGTTTTGGAGGAACTAAAGCCGCTGAACCCCGAAAATCTTCTTTCTGAAAGTGAATAAGGAAATGCTTATGAATACAGTTGTCGACCGTTTTATCCGCTATACAAAGATATACAGCGAAAGCGCTTATCAGGGACGGGCGGAAAACCCCAGCACGCTCTGCCAGTTTGACATGGCAAAGCAGTTGACCGAGGAGCTCACGCGGATGGGCCTTTCGGATATTCGCTGTGATGAGCACTGCTATGTTTACGCCACACTTCCGGCCACCGCCGGGTTTGAAACGCTGCCCGCCGTCGGACTGATCGCCCACATGGACACCTCCCCCGATATGTGCGGCAAAGACGTCAAGGCGCGGATCATCCATTATGAGGGCGGTGACATCCTGCTGAATGAGAAAGAACACATTGTGATGGAATGCGCGCGCTTTCCCGAACTTGCCAACTATGTTGGGCAGGATCTGATCTGCACGGACGGGACAACGCTGCTGGGCGCTGATGACAAGGCGGGCATCGCCATCATTCTGCAAGCGGTGGAGGAACTGCTGGCGGAGGGGAAACCCCACGGCAAGATCTGCATCGGCTTCACGCCGGACGAGGAGATCGGCCGGGGCGTTGCCAACTTTGATGTGGAAGGCTTCGGCGCGGACTTTGCTTTTACGGTAGACGGCGGCGATATCACAGATTATGAATACGAGACTTTCAACGCCTCTATGGCGAAGGTGAAGGTCAACGGCTTCAGCATCCATCCCGGCTCCGCAAAGGACAAGATGAAAAACGCGCTGCTGATCGCCATGGAGTTCAACGCGCTGCTGCCCACGATGGAAACGCCCGCGCATACGGATGGATATGAGGGTTTCTTCCATTTGCAGGAGCTGCACGGCAAGGTGGAGTCCGCTGAAATGGTATATATCATCCGTGACCACAGTATGGATCGCTTCCGGGAACGGGCCGCCATGATGGAGAAGGCGGCGGATGAGATCAACCGCCGCTATGGCGCCAATACCATTGAACTGGATCTCCGGGAGCAATACTTCAATATGTACGAGGTGCTGAAGGATCACATGGAGATCGTCGCTCTCGCCGAGGACGCCATGCGTGCCGCCGGGATCCCACAGCCCACACATTCGCCTATCCGCGGCGGAACGGACGGCTGTATGCTGACCTTCAAGGGCCTGCTTTGCCCCAATCTGCCTACCGGTGGGCACAACGCCCACGGGCGATTTGAATATGTGCCTGTGGATTCCCTGAAAACCGGTGTTGAGATCGTAAAACACATCGTATCTCCGCGGCTGCTGGAGCGTGTGATGGGAAAGAAAGAAGGCTGAGAACCATGTATAAAAACCGGATCCAGTGTGTGCTGAACGCTATGGCCGAGCTTGGCCTGGAGCAGATGATCGTGTCTGATCCAGACAGCATTTGGTATTTAACTGGCTATTATGTGGCACCCCTTGAGCGAATGTTGGTGCTGTATCTGCGTCAGGACGGTGCCCACAAGTTTTTCCTGAACAAGCTGTTTCCTGTGCCTGAAAGCGAATTTGAACAGGTATGGTTCACCGACAGTGATGATTACCTTTCTATTTTGGCGTCTCATGTGGATGCTGAAAAAGCGATGGGCATCGACAAGGATTGGCCGGCCCGCTTTTTGCTGCCGCTCATGGCACACAATCCCAACAGCCGCTGCGTGCTCGCTTCTGACTGTGTGGATCAGGCCCGTGCCCGCAAGGATGAAACGGAGCGGGAACTGATGCGCAGCGCTTCCCGCGTCAATGATATGGTCATGGAGCGGACCGAAGCCTACATCCAGGAAAACATGACCGAGCGGCAGGTGGCGGACTTCATCCTTGCCCAATATGCCCTGGAGGGCTGCGAGGGGCCGTCCTTCCCGCCGATCGTATCCTTTGGCGCGCACGGCGCGGACCCCCATCACGAGCCGGATCAAACGCCTTTGCGTGCGGGAGACAGCATCGTGATCGACATTGGATGCCGCAAAGATCGTTACTGTTCGGATATGACACGCACCTATTTTTGTAAGAAAGCCGATCCCAAGTACACGGCGATCCACGACATCGTTCGCACGGCCAATGAGATCGCGGAGGGTATGCTGCGCCCCGGTATTCCGCTGCGCGAGCTGGACCAGGCGGCTCGCGCGCATATCGCGAAAGCCGGTTACGGCGAATACTTTACCCATCGTCTGGGGCATTTTATTGGACAAACAGATCACGAAAAGGGTGATGTCAGTTCCAATTCTCCGCTGGTGGCCGCGCCGGGCATGATCTTCTCCATTGAACCCGGCGTATATCTTCCCGGTGAATTTGGTGTCCGTGTGGAGGACTTGGTTTTGGTCACGGAAGATGGCTGCGAGATCCTGAATCACGTTGATAAGCACTGGAAAATAATCGGATAACAAAAAGCTCCTGAAATCT
>CAZFJB010000067.1:0-6275 GCA_964519775.1 uncultured Oscillibacter sp. | reverse complement strand
CCGACAATATCATGCTGGGCGACATCTATATGCGGGCCAAGGAGCTGCGGGTGGCGACTTATGTCAGCCGGGGCGTCTTTACCATCCGCTCTCTCCAGAAGGGGGAGTCTGTCCCCACGGAGACCATTCAGAATATGTTCCCTGACCGGCAGAACGATTTCGTTCTCAGCGTGGGCGAGGGGGATGTGGTGCTGATCCGCCAGCTTCCCGAGGGTGCCGGCGCCAAGGAACTGAACAAGACCGCCGCCCAGATCGAAGAGGCCCTGCGCAATAACGGCGAGAGCACCGTGGTGGTGGGTATCGGCACGGTGGCCACCCATCTGCGGGATCTGGCCAAGAGCTATAAGGAAGCCCAGATCGCCATTGAAGTGGGCAAGGTCTTTGACACGGAGAAGTACGTCATCAACTACGAGAACCTGGGTATCGGCCGCCTGATCTATCAACTGCCCACCACGCTTTGCGAGATGTTCCTGCAGGAGGTTTTCAAGAAGAACCCCATCGACGCGTTGGATAAGGAGACCCTCTTTACCATCCATAAGTTCTTTGAGAACAACCTGAACGTTTCTGAAACGGCACGGAAGCTCTTTGTCCACCGCAACACCCTGGTGTACCGGCTGGAGAAGATCAAGAAGCTCACCGGGCTGGATCTGCGGGAATTTGACGATGCCATCACCTTCAAAGTGGCCCTCATGGTGAAAAAGTATCTCACCAGCCGGGGCATCGAATCCTGATTTTCTTACCGTTGCGGTGCGTTATCCGTCTTATTTAATGCTTTTAACCGGGAGGCTGCGGCCTCCCGGTTTTTTATCTGAACAGGAACAAAACCGCCTGCCCCGCCGTTTTATATGGGGAGAAGGAAAGCGGCGGCTCCCGGGTCGCGGAGGAAAAATTTTCCATCGCAAAAACTTTGGAAGAATTGGCGGGAAACGTTGCAAAGTCCCGGAAATCCGTTTATAATGGAATCGCATATAGAATTATGTCGACCGCCTGACGGGGCGGACCGAACGCCAGATAGAAGGAGAATGTCCTATGATCCGTTTGAAGGACGTGGAAATGGAGTACAGCAACGGAACACGGGCGATCCGGGGGATCAGCGCCAGCATCGAGGATGGGGAATTTGTGTTTTTGGTGGGGCCCTCCGGCTCCGGAAAGTCCACCATCATCAAAATGCTCACCGGCGAGGAGGTCCCCACGGCGGGCCGCATTATGATCAACGGCTTTTCCGTCAACAACATTTCGGAGCGGCAGATCCCCATGATGCGCCGGACACTGGGTGTCATCTTCCAGGATTTTCGCCTCATCGAGAAAAAGACGGTGTATGAGAACCTGGAATTTGTCATGCGGGCTGTGGGTATGCCCATGAAGGAGATCAAAAAGCGCATTGCCTATGTGCTGCTGCTGGTGGGTCTGGAGAAAAAGGCCCAGAACTACCCCAGCGAGCTTTCCGGCGGCGAGCAGCAGCGGGTGGCCATTGCCCGGGCGCTGGTGAACAATCCCAGCACCATCATTGCCGATGAGCCCACCGGCAACCTGGACCCGGAGCGGTCTGTGGAGATCATGACGCTGCTGGCGAAGATCAATCAACTGGGGACCACGGTCCTGGTGGTGACCCATGAAAAGGACCTGGTGAACCGCTTCGGCAAGCGGGTCATCACCATTGACAAGGGCCGGATCACCAATGACAGTGTTGGCGGCTATGTGGGAGGGCATATTCATGAAAAGGCATGATTTCAGATACTTTTTCCATGAAGGCATCTCCAATATGCTCAGTCACGGCTTCATGTCCTTCGCGGCCATCGGCATCACGGTGGCGTGTCTGCTCATCATGGGCACCTTTACCCTGGTGGCGGTCAACGCCGACGCCAATTTGAAGCAGGTGGAAAGCGAGAACGAGATCCTGGCCTTTGTGGACGAGAGCTATACAGAGGCGCGGGCCAAGGCTCTGCAGAAAAAGCTGGAGGCGGTGGACAACGTGGCTTCCGTCACCTTCATCTCCCGGGAGGAGGCGCTGGAGAGCTTCATCGCGCAGCACCCGGACGAGGAGTATTTTCAGGATCTGGACCCCAACATCCTCCGGGATCGCTACGCCATCCGGGTCCATGACCTGAAAAAGCAGGCGGCCACCAAGGTAAAAATTGAGGCTGTGGAGGGCATCGCCCGGGTCAACGCCTATGCGGAGATCACCAGCGGCTTTATCACCATCCGCAACATCGCCACGGTCATCTGCGTGGCGCTGATCGCGGTGCTGTTCGTGGTGTCTATGTTCATCATCTCCAACACCATCAAGCTCACCACCTTCGACCGGAAGGAAGAGATCGCCATCATGAAGATGGTGGGCGCCACCAACGGATTTATCCGCTGGCCCTTTGTGTATGAGGGATTTTTGCTGGGGCTCACCGGCGCGGTGCTGGCCTTTTTGCTGCAATGGGGCCTGTATGAGGCCATCGCCCGGGGCGTGGACAGCAACGACACGCTGCAGCTTCTCTCCATCGTGCCCTTCACGCAGCTTTGGAAGGCTGTGGGCGGCGTGTTTTTGGGGACCGGCATCCTCATTGGCGTGGGCGGCAGCCTTTCCGCCATCCGGCGCTTTCTGCAGGTGTAAGGCATGGGGAAGAAGAAACGGTTTTTGCGGCTGTTTGCCGCCGCACTGTGCGCCTGTATGCTCCTGAGCGTGAACACCGCTCCGGCCGCCGCGGCTAAGGTGACCCAGGCGGATATCGACGCGCTGAAAAGTGACGCCTCGGACCTGGAAAAGCGGCAAAAGGAACTGCAAAGCAAGATCAACGGCCTGAAAAGCGACAAAACGGCGGCGGTGAAGAAAAAGAGCCTGCTGGACGATCAGATCAGCAACACCACCGCCCAGATCACCAACACGGAATCCCAGATCTCCGACTACAACGCCCTGATCTTGCAGGCGGAGGATGAACTGGCGGACGCCCAGCGGCGGGAGGCGGATCAGTATGCCCTCTTCTGCAAGCAGGTGCGGGAGATGGAGGAACGGGGGAACGTGAGCTACTGGTCAGTGCTGTTCAAGGCCACCAGCTTCTCGGACCTTCTGGGCCGGCTGGATATCGTCAACGAGATCATGGACTATAACCGGCGGGTCATTCAGGATCTCCAGACCCTGCAGGCGGAGATCGCGGACAAAAAGGCGGGGCTGGAGGCCACCAGGGAGAGCCTGGAGACTGCCAAGGCAAGCCTTGAGAGCCAGAAGCGCCAGCTCAGCTCCCAGCGGGAAGAGGCCAACGCCCTGGTCAAGGAGATCGAGGACAATACCGCCGAATACCAGGCGGCCCTGAAGGAGATCGAGGCGGAAGAAAAGCGGATCGAGCAGGAAGTCAAGGCACTGCAAAAGAAGCTGGAAGAGCAGATGGCGGCGGAGGGGAAGAACTACAACACCAACCCCGGCGGCTACATCTGGCCGGTGGACAGCCGCTATATCACCTCCACCGTGGGCGGGCGCACCTCCCCCGGCGGCGTGGGCTCCACCAACCACAAGGGCACCGACATCGGCCGGGTGGGCTATACCAGCCCGGTGTACGCAGCCAAATCCGGCACCGTCATCGTGGCCCAGAGGTCCAGCTCTTACGGCAACTATGTGGTCATCTCCCACGGCACCGGCAACACCACCCTGTATGCCCACATGAGCAGCATCAAGGTGAAGGTGGGAGACTATGTGAACCAGGGCCAGACCATCGGCATCACCGGCTCCACCGGCAACTCCACAGGCCCTCATCTGCACTTTGAGGTGGTGGAAAACGGTGTGCGGGTGAATCCGCTCAGCCACGGCGCGGAGCCGAAGAAGGGCTATCTCACCGGCTATACCCTCTCCGGCACATCGGTTGGGAAATAAGATGCCCGCGAATGGCGCTCTGATACTCATTTCAGATGAAAACAGAACGCTGAAAATACTCTGAATCCCCCTCCCGGCCCATGCCATGGGGCGGAAAGAAGCGGAATGACGGATTTCTTTCGCTGTGACTGCTTCAACGGAAGGAAAGGGTGTGTGCGGGAAAACCTTCAGGGTTTTCCCGCACGATTCAAATAAAGGCAGAATGCTGAAAGCGTTCTGAAAACCCCTCCCGGCCCATACCATAGGGCGGGAGGGGTTTTTATGGGAGGATTTTTGCAATGGGGGCCACCGGGGCACGGTCTGCGCCCCATCCGTTTGAAGGAGCGTTCTATTCTGCACACCCGGTTTCTCTGCGCCGAGATCCCCTGTGGCCCACGGACACCGGATACCGTGTCCCGCCGCCGACTCAAGGCCGCCGGGAAGCGCCTGCTGCGTCAAGGCGTGGAGCGGGTGGCCCTCTCCGATGGTATGGCGGCGGACAGCCTGCCGCCGGGATTGCGGACGGTATCGACCCTGCCGCTGCGGCGGCTGTTGGCGGCGGACTGGGCGGATGCTCTGCTGCGCCGCCGGGGCGAGGCGCTGCCCTCCGCCCCGATCCTGGTAACTGCAGCCGCCCTGTCCGGCCCGGTGGTGCGGACGGTGACGGAGCTGGCCCTGCGGCACCGGTATCTCCTGCTGGAGGTCCCCTTCGGCGGGGAGGAGCTGGCGGGGCGGCTGCGGCGGGAATTCGGCATCTCCGTTTTGCTCAGTCCCACGGCAGAGCAGGCGGAGGAGGCTGCCATCCATGTGGCGTTTGATCCGGCGGCGGCTCGGTGCGACGCTTATTTGCCGCTGTATGACGAGACGCTACCGCTGCCGCCGCTGCTGCTGTCCCAGGCGGTGGAGGAAGCGCTGCCGCCGGAGGCGGATCGGGGGCAGCTCCTCAGTGTGCTGCTGGAGAGCGGGGCGCTGCGGCCGGAACAGGTAGCCCTTCGGCTGGGAGCGGGAAAATAGCCGCCGGAAACGGCGGCTTTTACCGGCTTTTTACCCTTGACAATCCACAAGACACCTATTATAATACAAAACCATGGTAAATGGTAAATTAGGCGTATTATGTGCCGGGAAATTTTCCGGCAACAACGATAAACGAAAGGAAACGGCCACATGGAAAGAGAATACAAGATGAGCGCGGCCCGCGCCCAGGAACTTCAGGAAGAACTGAATTATCTGAAAACCACCCGTTCTGACGAGGTGGCGGAGCAGATCAAGATCGCCCGGGGCTTTGGCGACCTGAGCGAAAACAGCGAATATGATGAGGCGAAGAACGAGCAGGGCAAGCTCTACTCCCGCATTGCCGAGCTGGAGGAGATCCTGCAGCACGTTGTCATCGTGGATGAGTCCGCCGTGACCGACGCCATCACCATCGGCTGCACTGTCACCGTTCGGAGCGATGACGGCAAAGAGGCCGCCTACAAGATCGTGGGCTCTCAGGAGTCCGATCCTATGCACGGCATCATTTCTGAGGAGTCTCCCTTCGGCAAGGCCTTCATCGGCGCCAAAGAGGGCCAGAAGGTCACCGTGGAAGCGCCCTTCGGCAACATCCATTACACAGTCGTGAAGATCATGCGATAAGGAGAGAGATAATGGCTGAACAGAAGAATCCCCAGGCCCAGCCGGAGCTGAGCCTGTCCGAGCAGACCCGCATCCGCCGGGAAAAGCTGGCCAATTTGCAGGCCGAGGGTCAGAACCCCTTTGCCATCACCCGCTTTGACTGGAACGCCACGTCCCAGCAGATCAAGGACAATTTTGACGCCATGGAAGGCCAGAGCGTGAAAGTGGCTGGTCGCCTCATGAGCAAGCGGGGCATGGGCAAGGTGTCCTTCTGCGATCTGCAGGACCGGGACGGCCGTATCCAGCTCTACGCCCGCCAGGACGAAATGGACGAGGCGGTCTATAAAAAGTTCAAGAAGTATGACATCGGCGACATCGTGGGCGTGGACGGCGAGGTCTTCCGCACCCAGCGGGGCGAGATGAGCGTCCGGGCCAAGGACATCACCCTGCTCTCCAAGTCCCTTTTGCCCCTGCCCGAGAAGTTCCACGGCCTGCAGGATAAGGAGCTGCGGTTCCGTCAGCGCTATGTGGATCTGATGGTGAACCCGGAGGTGAAGAAGAACTTCGTCATCCGCTCCCAGTTCATCAAGCACATGAGAGACTATCTGGACAATATGGGCTACATTGAAGTGGAAACCCCGGTGCTGAACACCATCGCCGGCGGCGCTGCTGCCCGGCCCTTCATCACCCATCACAATACCCTGGACATCGATATGTATATGCGCATCGCCACCGAGCTGCCCCTGAAGCGGCTCATTGTCGGCGGCATGGACCGGGTGTATGAGATCGGCCGCATCTTCCGCAACGAGGGCATGGACCCCAAGCACAACCC
>CAZFJB010000066.1:0-6379 GCA_964519775.1 uncultured Oscillibacter sp. | reverse complement strand
TCACCGGCACCCGGGGCACCGGCAAGACCACCTGCGCCAAGATCCTGGCCAAGGCCGTCAACTGTGAGCACCCGGTAAACGGCGACCCCTGCTGCCAGTGCCCCAGTTGTCTGGGGCTGGAGAGCGGCAGTTATCTGGACGTGCTGGAGTTGGACGCCGCCTCCAATAACGGCGTGGACCAGGTCCGGGCCCTGCGGGACGAGGCTATCTACGCCCCGGCCAACGTGAAAAAGCGGGTCTATATCGTCGATGAGGTCCATATGCTCTCCACGGCGGCGTTCAATGCCCTGCTGAAGATCCTGGAGGAGCCGCCGGAGCATCTGATGTTCATTCTGGCCACCACGGAGCTGCACAAGGTGCCCGCCACCATCCTCTCCCGGTGCCAGCGGTATTCCTTCAAGCGCATCCTGCCCCAGGATATCGCCCGGCGGCTTTCCTATGTGGCCGCGCAGGAGAAGATCGATTTGACGGCGGACGGCGCCGAACTTCTGAGCCGTTTGGCGGACGGTGCCCTGCGGGACGGGTTGAGCCTTCTGGATCAGTGCGCCGCGGCCGGCGGCAAGGTGGACAGCCATGCCGTTCTGGACGTGCTGGGCCTTGCCGGCAATCTGCAGACCGCCCGGCTGATGGAATACATCCTGGCAAGAGACGCCCAGGCGGCGCTGCTGCTTTTGAACGAGCTGTACGCCGGCGGCAAGGACGTGGGCGCTGTTTTGAGCGAGCTTTCCTCCCTGACCCGGGACCTGCTGTTGCAAAAGACCGCGCCGGAAGGCGGCGCTGCTCTGCTCTCCGGCGGATTTGACCGGGGCACCCTGGACAAGCTGGGGAAAAATGTGCCTGCCAATCGCTTTTTATATCTGGCCTCCACCCTGCAAAAGGCGGCGGCCGATCTCTATTACAGTTCTGACCGCCGCACCGACGCGGAGCTTTGCCTTCTGCGGCTGTGCGACGAGAGTCTCTGCGGCGACCTGACGGCTTTGGAAAGCCGCATCGCCCGGTTGGAGCGTGCAACAGAAGATGGGGCGAAAATTTCCGCCGCCGTGGCCCAGAGCGTCCGTGCCGCAAGGGATACAGAGCCCGCCCCAACTTTGGAAAAATCGCCTGCCGGGGAAAAAGTTGTATCCGCGCCCAGGAAAGCGCCCCCCACACGGGAAGATCTGCCCCCCTGGGACGAGCCGCCCCTGCCGGAGGAGCCTCCCATGCGGGAGGAACCCGGCGAGCGGGTATTCGACATCCCGCCGGACGCCGCGCCGGTCCGGAAGACTGCACCGGTCCGGCAGACCGCTGCGGTCCGGGAGGCCCAGCCCCCTGCCCCGCCGCCCCAAAAGGCGGCAAGATCCGCTCCTCTTCACGCCGCCGGCGGCGATTGGTGGCGTGCCCTGTCGGAGCGGTGCAAAGGCCAGCTCCCGCCCATGTACCGGGCGTTTCTGGATCTGTGCGGCGGCGCGCTGGAAGGTGACCAGGTCACGGTATTCGCCCCGGATGATATGACGATGAACCGGCTGGACAACGACCGGGTGCGGGGCGTTTTGTCCGCTGAGGCGGAACAGGCCGCCGGGCAGCCTGTGCGGCTGGTGTTCCGGGTGGGGGAAGCCCCCAAGGCCTCTCCCGAGGAAAATCTGAAAAGTCTGCTGAAATTCGGCAGTCAGTTTGATAACATTGAGATCAAGTAAAAAAGGAGAAATTGATTATGGGTTACAGCGCGCGCCGTGGCTTTACCAACGGCAAGATTTCAGGAGCCGCCCGTCAGGCGGAGCTGCAGCAGAAGATCGCCGCCATGCAGGAGCAGATGACGCAGGCACAGAACGCCGTGGAGGCTCAGGAGTTCACCGCCAGCGTGGGCGGCGGCGTGGTAGAGGCCAAGGTCAACGGCAAGAAGGAGCTGGTTTCCATCAACATCAAGCCCGAGGCCGTGGACCCCGAGGATGTGGAGATGCTCCAGGATCTGGTGGTCTCCGCCGTCAATGAGGCGCTGCGTCAGGCGGGAGACGCCATGGAGAACAGCATGAACGGTGTGACCGGCGGTCTGGATCTCAGCGGATTCGGCCTGTAAGATCACATACCGACAAGGGGAGCCTCTGCTCCCCTTGTTTTGCAAAATGGGAGATCGTATGAAAAAACGACTTTTAGCGGCGGCGCTGTCTTTGAGTCTGCTGGCTGGCTGCGGCGGGCAGACCGCCACGCCGGTGGAGTTGCCGGAGGTCCCGGCGGAAGCGCCTGTCATCGCCTGCATTCCCCTGGACGACCGGCCGGACAACGTGGGCCGGGTGGTCTATCTGGCGGAGAGTCTGGGCTATACGCTGGCCATGCCGGAGGAGGATCTGTACCGCACAGCGCTGGATGGCCAGCCCGCCAACGCCAATGGCACCCAGCACGGTGACCGGGGGGCGCTCTATGAATGGGTGCTGGCCCAGGAGGCGGCGGGCTGTGACCGGTACATCCTGTTTCTGGATCAACTGCTCTCCGGCGGACTGGTAAACTCCCGGCACATGGCCCAGCATGAGGACATCCCCCTCTCTGACGGTACGGTGCTGACGGAACACGAGCTGCTGGAGGCCCTGCTGACTACTCTGGCATCGGATGAGAACAATCAGGTCTGGCTGCTGGAGAGCGTCATGCGTCTGGCTCCCACCTGTGGATATGACGGCTTCGGTCTTGATGAGTACAACGCTCTGCGGGAGTACGGAATGGAACCCCGGCCCGCCCTTTCGGAAGACGAATTGGGGCTGGAACGGGTACTGGAGCTCTACGGCAAAGGTGGAGACGGCGCCCCCCTCCCGGCGGCGGACTTCGGCCTGACGGCGGAGACCGTGGCGGACTATCTCTCCGCCCGGAGCCGCAAGCTGGAACTGAGTGACCGGGTATTCCGGCTGCTGGGGCAGTTCGGGAGCGAATTTTACCCCGGTCTCAGCGGCGAAAACTTCCATATTTTAATTGGCATCGACGATTCCTCTGCCGAGGACAGCATCCAGAAAAACGAGATCGCCTATCTCCGTTCTCTTTTACGGGAGGGGGACGCCATTTTGTCCGGTGTGGACGATCTGGCCTTCAAGGCGGTGTCCAAGCTGTATCTCGGTGAGACCGGCTGGCAGGGGGCCGATGTGAATGTGCGGTATTTCGGCGGCACGGAGGACCGGCCCGCCTGCGCCTACGATTCTCAGCCTCTGACGGAGATCGTGGCGGAGCATCTGGACTATTTCGGCCTGACGGCTGAAGAAACCCCCGCTTTTGCGGAGCTCTACGTGTTGGTGCTGACCCAGCCCGCTGACACCTCCCAAAAAGACATGTATATCAAGGAGTTGGTCCAGCGGCTGAAAGAGCTGCAAAAGGCCCACCAGCCCGTCATCCTCATCGATGCCGGGAATGGCCAATACGGCACCGCCTTCCACGAAGCACTGACGAAAAAGGCGGAATTGGGCAATCTTTTAAGCTACGCCGGGTTCCTGGACATGGCCATCGTCACCGGTACGGCCTTGAGCCACGGCGTAGCCCGGTACGCCCATTTGGTGAAGGGCGAGACCTCTCAGGCAGAGGAGGCGGCCTTCTGTAAGACCCTGGCGGACAGCGTTTTGAAGGATTTCTGCTACAAGCTCATCGTCCGGGAGGACATTCTGGCCTACGTTCGGAATGATCTGGGGGGCGACGCCAACAACTTCTGGCTGCCGGAGATCGACCGGGACGCTGTCACCGCCCGGATGGCGGCGGGGATGGAGGCCGCCACGGCGGAGGTCATCCGTAATCTGGAGCGGAGCCAGCGGCTGCTGGCGCTGGAGCCCCACACGGATACCACCCTGGCAAAGTGGGGCCGCATCCAGCTTTCCAACTACCATTTTCCCTGGGACCGGGCCTTTGAGATCGACATGGACATTACCGTAAGCGATCTGACCTGAGGGCAAGGGACCGTCATCTATCAGCCAATCAGCGCCCCGCTCCGCCTATGGCGGGGCGGGGCGCTTTCACGGATGTCGTGGTTGCGAAGCGGCGGACAATCTGTTATACTGGGATCACATTTGAACAACTTCGTTGGAAAGGAGACATGGGCATGATCTTGACGGTCCCCTGTCTGTTTGGATTGGAAAGTTTGGTGGCGGATGAGATGCGCCGCCTGGAATTAAAAAATGTGCGGGCGGAAAATGGCCGGGTCCACTGTGAAGGCACCATGGCCGACATTGCCCGGCTGAATATCAACCTGCGCTGCGGCGCCCGGGTGCTTATGGAGCTGGGGAGCTTCCCGGCCCGGGATTTTGAGGCGCTGTTCCAGGGGGTCTGCGCCCTGCCCTGGGAGAATTTCATCCCCCGGGACGGCGAGTTCCCGGTGAAGGGCTATACCCTCAATTCCCAGCTCCACTCCGTGCCTGCCTGTCAGGCCATTGTGAAGAAGGCCAGCGCCAAGCGCCTGGGCGAGAAATACGGTCTGGAGACCCTGCCGGAGTCCGGCAGCCGGTATCAGATCCAGTTCTCCATCATTAAGGATGTGGCCACACTGTATCTGGACACCTCCGGCGAGGGACTCTACAAGCGGGGCTACCGGGCCCGGAACATGGGCGCCCCCCTGCGGGAGACCCTGGCGGCAGCGCTGGTGACCCTCTCCCGCTACCGGGGCAAGGACCCCTTCTGCGACCCCTTCTGCGGCAGCGGTACCATCCCCATCGAGGCGGCCCTCATCGCCAAGAACCGGGCCCCGGGTCTGGACCGCAGCTTTGCCGCCCAGAAGTGGAAGAACATGGACACAAAGCTGTGGCTGGATGCCGCTGACGAGGCCATGGACAAGGAGTTCCACGGCACTTACGACATCTGGGGCGGCGACATCGATCCCGCTGCCGTGGAGCTGGCCAGGCACAACGCGGAGCTGGCGGGTGTGGAGGACTGCATCCGCTTTGAGGTGGCGGACGCGGAGAAATTCCACCGGGACAGCGAATATGGCCAGTTGGTGACCAACCCGCCCTACGGTGAGCGGCTGATGGAAAAGCAGGAGGCGGAGGCGCTCTACCGCTCCTTCGGCGCGGCCCTTCGGGATCTGCCTCCCAGGTGGCGGGTGCTGGTGCTCTCCTCCCACACGGAGTTTGAGCGATGCTTCGGCCGGCAGGCGGACAAAAAGCGCAAGCTCTACAACGGTATGATCAAGTGTGACGTGTTCCAGTACGGTAAATGACCGGCAGGCCCGGCGGCGAGGCAATACGATGAAAGGGCGGTCCTATGAAGCATATTTTCATCATCAATCCCCACGCGGGCAAAAAGGATCAGACGGGCCGCATCTATGAAATGGCGGACCGCCTGCGGGAAGCGCATGGATTGGAGTGCCAGTGTCTTTTGACTCAACGCCCCGGCGGCGCGGAGGAAATGACCCGCCGTCTGGCGGAGAGCGGCGAGGAGATCCGGCTTTACATCTGCGGCGGCGACGGCACGCTGAACGAGGCCGCCAACGGCATCGCCGGTTTTGCCAACGCGGCCATGACCTGCATCCCCACCGGCACCGGAAACGATTTCCTGCGGAATTTTGGCCCGGACGCCGCCCGGTTTGCCGACGCGGAAAACCTGTGGGACAGTCCCATCTTCCCCCTGGATCTGATCGACTGCAATGGGCGGATGTGCCTGACCATCGCCTGCAGTGGCATCGATGCCCGGGTAGGTGAGAGCGTCCATGAACTGGGCAGTTCCCCCCTTCTCAGCGGTCGGGGCAGCTATCTGGCCGCCGTGGCGGTGAATTTCCTCTTCCGGGGCATTGGCCGGCGGTGGGCCGTGACGCTGGACGGGGAAACGGAGACGGATGATTTTGCCCTGGTGTCCGTGTGCAACGGCCGGTTTTACGGCGGCGGCTCCTGCCCGGTACCGGAGGCCCGGATGGATGACGGCATCCTGCACACCGTGCTGGTGAAAAACATCGGCCGGGTGAAATTCGCCCGGCTGTTCGGTGCCTATTCCGACGGCCAGTACCGCCATCTGCCGCCGGAACTGATCCGGGTGGTGGAGGCGAAAACGGTCCGCATCCAGTCGGAAACGGACATCACCACCTGTCTTGACGGCGAAAGCCTTCACAGCCGGGACGTGACACTGACCCTGTCCGGGAGAAAGCTGAATTTCTTCGGCCCTCTGGGCTGCGACCCTAACCACGGCGCCGGTATCCGGTAAGGCGAAAACTTCATAAGTTATTTACAATTTTCCCCTTTACAAAACGGCGGAACTGTACTATGATAACAGCGTTAGCACTCGAAGAGCCTGAGTGCTAACGCTAAATTCGTTTATATTTTAAAATATATAAGGAGGAATCTCAAAATGAAACTCACCCCGTTGTCTGATCGCGTGATCCTGAAGATGGTAGAGACTGAGGAGACCACCAAGGGCGGCATCATCCTCACCGGCTCCGCCAAGGAAAAGCCCT
>CAZFJB010000065.1:0-6444 GCA_964519775.1 uncultured Oscillibacter sp. | reverse complement strand
GCATCAGGCAGGCGATCAGCGGCGCGGCAGAGGGCACCAGCAGCGCCACGAAGATAGTGACCACGATGGGGAAAACGATCTTCTCTTTCTTGCTGACCTCCCGCAGGGGCTTCATGACGATCTTGCGCTCTTCCTCCGTGGTCAGCAGCTTCATGATGGGCGGCTGGATCACCGGCACCAGGGCCATGTAGGAATAGGCGGCCACGGCGATGGGGCCCAGCAGCGCCGGGGCCAGCATGGCGGTGACGAAGATGGCGGTGGGGCCGTCCGCGCCGCCGATGATGCCGATGGCGCTGGCCTCCTGCCCGGTGAAGCCCAGGAAGCGGGCGCCCACATAGGTGACGAAAATGCCAAGCTGGGCGGCCGCGCCCAGCAGCAGGCTCTTGGGATTGGCGATCAGGGGACCAAAGTCCGTCATGGCGCCCACGCCCATGAAGATGAGGCAGGGATAGATGCCCAGCTTCACGCCCAGATAGAGAATATCCACCAGACCGGAGCTGACGGTGACAGGGTCCATGACCATGCCATAATAAGCGGCGGCCTGCTCCGCCTGGACCAGGGCCTCCAACTGGGCCTCAAAGTAGGAGACGCTGCCCCCGGCGGTGGCCAGGATGTCATCGATCACGGCGCTGACGGTCTCCGGCGTGAAGGCGGCCTGGACGGAGAGGAGCACATCCTCCACATAGGGGGCCAGCACATTTTCCGCCACGCCCTGGCTGTAAAGCTCTGACAAAAATTCCGCTGTGATGGGGCCGCCGCCGATGAGATCCCAGTGGATATGCCCGCCGGCAAAGAAGATCTCATGGAACATATTGGCGCCGGGAAGGTTGGTGATGAGCATGCCGAAGGCGATGGGCACCAGCAGCAGCGGCTCAAATTTCTTCACGATGCCCAGATACAGCAGCACACAGGAGATGCCCAGCATGATGAGGCACCGCCAGTTGCCGTCCTGGGTGAACTGGTAAAATCCTGTGTCGTATAAAAACCGAATGATCGCTTCCATTGTCTGCCCTCCGCCGGTTTACTGGAGGACGCACAAAAGGGTGCCGGATTCCACCGTGCCGCCCTTTTCCGCATGGACAGAGGCCACCACGCCGTCCCGGGGGCACATGATCTCGTTTTCCATCTTCATGGCCTCCAGGATCATCAGCACGTCGCCCTTTTTCACCGCCTGTCCGGCAGCCACGTTCACTGTCAGGATGGTGCCGGGCATGGGAGCAGTGATCCGCTCGCCGGCAGCCGGGGCGGCGGCAGGGGCGGCCACGGGGGTGGACACAGCAGCCGTGGGGGCAGCGCCGGTCAGTTCTTCCAGTTCCACTTCGTAAACAGTTCCGTTGACGGTCACACGATATTTTTTCATTGCGGTTTCTCCCTTTCTGTTACACTTTTTTCATGGATACGATGCGGATGCCGGTGACATCGGTGCCCAGCTCCTCCGCCAGGGCGGCGGAAACGGCGGCCACCACCGCCGGCGTCACCTCTTCCCCGGTGGAAACTGCCGGCGCGGCAGGGGCGGCGGGGGCCTTGGAATGGCCGCGTCCCATAAGTTTGCCCATGAGTTCCGTCAGCACGATCAGGCAGATCAGGCCGAAAAACACGGTCCCCATGCCCATCAGACAGACAAATACGTGCGAATAGTCCATACACGCTTCTCCTTTATCCTGTTTTTAGAGTCTTACGCGAAACGCTCCGCGGCGCGGAGCGTCCGCAGGATGTTTTCCAGTGTAAAACGGTAATTCTCCCGGCTCAGGGGCTTGGAGCGGGCATAGTCCATGGCCTGACGGTTGATGGAGAACACCGCTGTGACGCCCAGATCCGGGTCATCTGGGATCCGCTCCATCTCCCGGTCCACGCTGCCGGCGATCACCATCACCGGAACGCCCTTGGCCCGGGCCCGACGGCTGACGCCGCTGATGACCTTGCCCCGGAGGCTCTGGCTGTCAAACCGGCCCTCGCCGGTGATGACCAGGTCGCAGCCCTCCAGCAGGCCGTCAAATCCCACCAGATCCAGCACCGCCTCGATACCGGGGCAAAGCCGCCCGCCCAGCATCGCCAGGATTCCCGCGCCGAAAGCGCCGGCGGCGCCGCTGCCGGGAATTTCGGCTACCTGCTGCCCCAGTTCCCGGGCAAAGGCAGCGTCCAGCGCTTTGAGCCGGCCGTCCAGCAGCGCTGTCATGGTATCGTCCGCCCCTTTCTGGGGCGCAAAGACAAAGGCCGCGCCGGTGGGACCGTGCATAGGGTTATCGATGTCGCACATGGCGGTCAGCTCCACGCCGGACAAAAGCGCCCGGGCCTCAGAAACGTCGATATGGGCGACGCGGTCCAGCGTGCCGCCGGTGGGCAGGAAGGGCCGACCCTCCTCATCCAGGAAGCGCACCCCCAGAGCCGCGGCGCAGCCGCAGCCGCCATCGTTGGTGGCGCTGCCGCCCAGGCCGATGAGGATACGCCCGCAGCCATGCTCCACGGCGTGGCGCACCTGCTGCCCCACGCCGAAGGTGGTGGTCCGGCAGGGGTCTTTCTCCTCCCCCACCAAAGGCAGGCCCGCGCAGGAGGCCATTTCGATGACCGCCTGGCCGCCCGGCAGACGGAGATAGGCCGTCTCCATCTCCCGGCCGAAGGGGCCCTGGACCCGGACCGGGACCAGCTCTCCCCCGCAGGCCTCATGAAAACAGGCCACGGTGCCCTCGCCGCCGTCCGCCACCGGGACGCAGGTCAGGCGGCAATCAGGAAACACCCGGGAAAAGGCCTCCCGGGCCACGGCGCAGATCTCTTCACTGGCAAGGGAGCCCTTGAAGGAATCGGAAATGACAATACACTGTTTCATCTCACGGATTCACCACATTCTCCGGCGCGCCGGCCAGGAACGCCCTGATGTTGTTCACCGAGCAGTCCAGGATGCGCTGGCGGCTCTCCTTGGCGCCCCAGGACATATGGGGAGTGATGATGCAGTTTTTCGCCGTCAGCAGCGGGTTATCCGACCGGATAGGCTCTGTGGACACCACGTCCAGGGCGGCGAAGGCCAGCTTGCCGCTGTTCAGCGCGTCCGCCAGGTCCTGTTCCACCACCATCTGGCCCCGGCTGTTGTTGATGAGGATGGCGCCGTCCTTCATTTTGGCAATGTTCTCTTTGTTGATGATACCGGTGTTGAAATCCATCAGGGGCATCTGAAGGCCCAGCACGTCAGACCGGGCAAAGAGATCGTCCAGCTCCACGAACTCCACCCCCAGGTCCTTTGCCGCCTGAGAGGGATATTTATCATAGGCGATGACCTTCATGCCCAGGGCCTTGGCAGCCTCGGCGGTATGGATGCCGATGCGGCCGCAGCCCAGCAGACCGTAAGTCTTGCCGGCCACCTCCATCAAAGGATAGTCCCAGTAGCACCATTCGGTGTGGTTCTGCCACTTGCCCTCATGGACCGTGCGGTCATGGTGCCCGATGTGGAGGCAGGCCTCCAGCATCAGCGCGATGGCGAACTGGCTGACAGAGTAGCCGCCGTAGTTGGGCACGTTGCACACGGGGATGCCCTTTTCCTTCGCACAGGCGATGTCCACCACGTTGAAGCCGGTGGCCAGCACCGCGATCATTTTGATATTGGGACACTTGTCCAGCGTCTCCCGGGAGATGGGGGTCTTGTTCATCACCACGATCTCCGCGTCCCCGACGCGCTCCGCGATCAGCGGGGATTCCACATAAGACGTGCGGTCATAAACCGTTACTTCCCCCAGCGCCTCCAGCGGGGCCCAGCTCAGGTCACCGGGATTTTCCGTGTAGCCGTCCAGCACAACGATCTTCATTGCGTATTCCTCCGTTCTGTTTTCATCCGCGTTGTTCGTTCCTATTACTATAACAGTTTTTCGGCCATAAATGTAGTCATCCGTTTCATGTTTTTGTTGGGGGTTTTGCACCAATTTTCCCGCGTTCTCAGCTGTGTTTTTTGTCTGTATCAGCCATTTGAGGCGGGAATATTGCCATTTCGCGCCGCGAAATCGTTTCCCTGTCCGCCTTTGACGGATACGCAGATCCAACGTTGACAAAGCGGGTCAAAGATGTTACAATTTGGTTACAATTTTTCAAGGAGTGTTCTGAATCATGTCTGAAGCGAAAACCGAAGGTTTGATGTATAAGGGCCATCCCCTGCGGCGGATCGACAACCTGATCTACTACGGGACCATGGCGGAGAAATATATCGTGATGATGCAGGTACTGGAGAGCAAGGAGGAAAACGGTCTGAAAATGGCCACCAAGGTCTCCCTCCAACTCCAGTTGACGGACCCCACCGTGAAGGCCCGGGACCGTGTGGTGAAAAAGGGCGAAAAGAGCAGTCTCTACGAGGCCATGGACTTTGCCTCCATCTGGCTGGAGCGGGCGCTGGCCGGTAAGTAACGCCCCCCCCGCTTATACGAAGGAAAGGAATCGTTCTGATGACACACTGTTTCAAAAAGGCCCTGCGGGCTGTTGTTTTGGCAGCGCTCACCACCCTGACCCTCACCGCCTTCGCCTCGGCTGAAGGAGAGCTGGCTGTTGGCGCCGGATGCACTACCGGCTCCTCCCTGCGGATGCGGGAGGCACCCGGCACCTCCTCCGCCATCGTGACCCTGCTGGACAAGAGCGTGGCCGTGGCCCTGCTGGACAATGGCAGCGACGGCTGGTACAAGATCAATTATAACGGCAAGACCGGTTATGTCTCCGCCGATTATCTCATCATCGACAAGGATAACCTCTTCACCACTTACGGCCGTGTGACTGAGAGCAGCGTTAACGTGCGCACCGAGCCCACGGTGGACAGCGACAGCAAGGCGGTCCTCAACGCCGGCACGGTGGTCACTGTCAACGGTCTGGAGGACGGCTGGTATGACGTGACCTGCGAATACGGCACCGAGGGCTACATCCGCAGCGATCTGCTGACCCTGACCAACTCCCCCGCCAGCGCCAGTGCCGCCGCCATGGCGGAGAGCGCCAAGCAGTATCTGGGCACCCGGTATGTTTACGGCGGCGCTTCCCCCAGCGGATTCGACTGCTCCGGCTTTACCATGTATATGGCCAAGCAGCTTGGCTATTCCCTCTCCCACTCCGCCTCCGCCCAGTGGCTCAGCGGTCTGGGCACCAGGATCTACAGCATCTCCGAGCTGCAGCCCGGCGACCTGGTGTTCTTCAACGATCCCAGCCGCAACGCCGGCAAGGCCTGCTCCCACGCCGGCATCTACATCGGCGGTGGGCAGCACATCCACGCTTCCTCCTCCGGCAGCAGCGTGGTCATCAGCGATCTGACCTCCGGGTACTATAACCGCTATTTTGTGGGCGGTATCCGGCTGGCATAAACGCTTTTGAAGTACATAAACGCCCCGGCGCAGCATCTGCGCCGGGGCGTTTTCGCGTTCGGAGCGGCTCTTTTCGCCTTTATGGGAAAAAATTCTTGCCTTTTGGATACCGGTCTGCTATATTCATACAAGTGTGAAAAATATGATGGAAGGAGTGGTGATATGCCGGGAGGCAAACACATCCTGGGCCAGGGGAAAAACCGGGTCTTCGGCACCGCGAAAGTTGGCGACCGGGGCCAGATCGTGATCCCCCAGGAGGCCCGCCGGTTTTACGGCATCTCACCGGGGGACACCCTGCTGATCCTGGGCAACGAATCCAGCGGTCTGGTGGTGACCCGGCCGGAGATCTTACACGATTTAGCCGACAAGTTATTGGGAAACGAGGAAGAAGCATGATGAATATGGAAACGATGTATGAGCAGCTTGGCGTCAGCCGGGCTGTATATGAATACGGTGAGACGATCATCGCGGGCCTGCGGGACCGGTTTGACGCCATCGACCAGACGGCGGAGTACAACCAGGCCAAGGTGCTTGCCGCCATGCAGAAAAACCGGGTGAACGCCACCCACTTCGCCGCCACAACCGGCTATGGCTACGATGACGAGGGCCGGGACAATCTGGAGCGGGTGTATGCCGATGTGTTCCACACCGAGGCAGCGCTGGTGCGGCCCCAGATCACCTGCGGCACCCACGCCCTGACGGTGGCCCTGTCCGCCAACCTGCTGCCGGGAGATGAGCTGCTCTCCCCCGTGGGCGCGCCCTATGACACGCTGGAGGAGGTCATCGGCATCCGGGAGAGCAAATGCTCTTTGAAGGAGTACGGTGTCACCTATGCCCAGGCGGATCTGAAGGCTGACGGCACTTTTGACTATGATGCCATTCGCTCCAAGGTCAACGAGCGGACCAAGCTCATCACCATTCAGCGCTCCAAGGGCTACGCCACCCGCCCTACCTTCTCCGTCACCCAGATCGGGGAACTGATCCGCTTCTGCAAGGAGATCAAGCCGGATGTGAAGGTGATGGTGGACAACTGCTACGGTGAGTTCGTGGAGACCATCGAGCCCTCTGACATGGGGGCCGACATGGTGGTGGGCAGCCTCATCAAAAATCCCGGCGGCGGCCTTGC
>CAZFJB010000064.1:0-6662 GCA_964519775.1 uncultured Oscillibacter sp. | reverse complement strand
GATGTGGACTGCGTGATCATGTCTCTGGGCACCAGCCCCAACCCCCTCATCAAGGACACCACCCCCGCGCTGGAGATCAACCGCAAGGGCGGCATCGTGGTCAATGAGGACGGTCTGACCTCCAAGGCCGGCGTTTACGCCGGCGGCGACGCCGTGACCGGCGCTGCCACCGTCATTCTGGCTATGGGCGCCGGCAAGACCGCCGCCAAGGCCATTGACGAGCAGCTCAGCAAGTAAATCGATATAAAAAGTTCCCTCACCTATGGGTGAGGGAACTTTTTTATGTAAACTTTTTTGGCGGCGGGGGATCAGCCTGCCGGTTCCATCATGGGCACATCCGGCTTGGGGCAGCCCAGGGCGGCGATACTGACCTCCGCCAGCTTTTGGGCGGGGATGATGAGGGGGGCCGCCCCGTTCAGGTAGCTGCTCCGCCATACCTCGTACTCCGAGCCGTCTGCAAGATAGCTGCTGGAATAGCTGCCATCCCAGTCGGCAGGGAGAAGGAAGTAGACCATGCCATCGCCATCGGCGTCGATGTCGGCGGGAAATTCCTCTGCGGCAGCCGGTTGCTCCGATGACCATGCGTCCACAGAGCCGGCGGGCTGATAGGTGTCCGTCTCCACGTCGTAGGCGTAGAGGTCATAGGGCCAGAAGTCAGTGTTGCCTGCCAGCCCATGATTGTGGGACCAGTCCACCTTTACCACGCCGTTGTTGTAGAATGTGGCCAGAGGAAAGACGGACAGCTCTTCATAAACCGCGCCGTCCGCATAGTCGAACACATAGAGTCTCATTCCCGCCATGCTGGCGTTGCCCCAATAGAGCAGCAATTCCTCTCGACCATCGCTGTCCACATCGAAGAGAATGAAGTCGTTTCCGGCGGCGCCCTCCGGGCCGGTCCAGTCCAGCGGTGTGCCGTCCGGCAGGATACCGGTGAGATAGGCGTCCCACAACACCTTGCCGAAGGCGTAGTGGGCGTCGTTGGGGTCAGGCTCCGCCAGATCCGGGACGGGAAGCGCCTCCACTGTGGGGGCCTCCGGCTCCGTCGGGGTTTCAGCCTGGGACTTGGGCTGACCGACGGCGGAGATCTGGGCGGAATCATCTCCGCCGCAGGCGGTGAGAGAAAGGGACAAAATCAGAAGCAAAAGTGCCGGAAACAAGCGCTTTTTCATAAAAAACCACCCCATATACTGTATTAAGACCAGTATATGGGATGGTAAATTTTATGTCAACTACATTTTGGAAACAAAAGTTACAGCTTTGCAACTGATTCGTCCGGCAGGTCCACTACCGTCACCTCATGGCCGGTGCGGGGGAGGAACTTGGTGAGGATGTCGGCGGTTTTCAGCTTCAGGCTACTGGTGCAGATACAGGGGTGGCAGGAGAGGTATTCCGCCTCGTAAACTTCCCGCTCCATCAAAAGGCGCACCTGATGCTCCGTGTCGTTGGCAAGACCCAGAATGGTGGCGGAGCCGGGGGTGCAGCGCAGCAGCTCCCACAGTTTTTCCTCCGGCGCGAAGGACAGACGGGCGGAGCCGATCTGAGCGCTGAGGTCCTTCGTGTGGAAGGGCTTGTCCGGGCCCATGCACAGCAGGTAGAACTGGGTCTTCTGCCGGTTGCAGAGGAACAGATTTTTGCAGATGGGCACACCCAGCACAGCGCTGACGGCGGCGCACTTTTCCATGGTGTCCGCCGGTTCGCTGGACACCCGGTCATAGTCCATGCCCAGCTCTTCCAGCAGGGCGAAGGCGTCCGCCTCCTGGGGCAGCAGCTCCCCCTCCGGGCGGGTATTGTGATAGAGGGCAGAGATATCCATATCAGTTCTCCTTTATCAGTTTTTCGCCGGCCCGATAGATGTCGCCGGCACCCACAGTGAGGATCAGGTCGCCGGGCTGGGCCAGTTCCCGCAGATGGGCGGCCACTTTCTCCAGCGTGGAGCAGTAGACGCTGCCGGGAATGTTCCGGGCCAGGTCGGCGGAGGAGATGCCCATGGTGTTCTGCTCCCGGGCGGCGTAGATCTCCGCCAGGATGGCCACGTCCGCCAGTTTCAGCTCCTCCACAAAGCGGTCAAAGAGCTTGGCGGTGCGGGAATAGGTGTGGGGCTGGAAGGCCACGATGAGCCGCTGATAGCCCAGGGAGCGGGCCATGGTCAAAAGGGCGTGGAGCTCATCGGGATGGTGGGCGTAATCATCATAGATCTTGGCGCCGCTGTACGTGCCTTTGTACTCAAAGCGACGACCGGCGCCAGTGAAGGTGGCAAGGCCCTCTTCCACAGCGCTGCCGGGGAGACCCAGCACCCAGGCGGCGGAGGCGGCGGCCAGCGCGTTGAGAATGTTATGCTCGCCGCCAACCTTTAAGACAACGTGGGCGTATTTCTCACCGTGGATCACCACGTCAAAGCTGGGGAGACCATCGGTCCAGGTGATGTTCTCCGCCCGGCAGTCTGCCTCCTGATCGTGGAGACTGAACCAGAACAGGGACTTTTCATAGCCGGCCAGGGCGGCGCGGGTGTTGGTGTTGTCGTAATTGGCCACCGTATAGCCGGTGTCCGCCGGGATCAGATCCGCAAAGGAGCGGAAGGAGTGCTGAATATCGCCCAGGTCCTTGAAAAAGTCCAGATGGTCGGCCTCCACATTCAGGATCACCGCCACGGTGGGGTAGAAGCTGAGGAAGCTGTTGCAGTATTCGCAGGATTCCAGGATGATGGTGTCTCCCTGGCCCACCCGGTAGCCGGAGCCCAGCAGAGGCAGCGTACCGCCGATCATGACGGTGGGGTCCTTTTCCGCAGCCATGAAGATGTGGGTACACATGGAGGTAGTGGTGGTCTTGCCGTGGGTACCGGAGACGCACAGGGCGTTGGGGTATTTGCGCATCAGCGCGCCCCAAGCCTGGGCACGCTCATAGACCGGGATGCCCCGGGCCACGGCACCGGCGATCTCGGGGTTTCCATCGTGTACGGCGGCGGTGCGGACCACAAAGTCGCAGTCACCCAGGTTTTCCGCGTTGTGGCCGATGGAAACGGAGATGCCGTTGGAGCGCAGGTGCTGCACGGCGGCGCTTTCCGTCATGTCGGAGCCCTGCACCAGCAGACCCTTGCCGGCCAGCACTTCCGCCAGAGGGCACATGGACACGCCGCCGATGCCCACCAGGTGGGCCCGCTTGCCGGGGAGAAGATAATCGGAGATGGGATGGGGATTGTTCATCATATGGGGCTTCCTTTCCAAAACGCCGTCATTGCGAAGCGGCGGAAGATAGTGTATACTCAGTATGGCGAAAAGTTTTCGCCATACTGAGTCAGTTTTCAGAATTGTAAAAAATTCTGAAAACTCTTGATTTGAATAGCGCAGGACAACCTTCCTGGTTTATCTCCGGGCCAAGAGCCGCCGCTCTGCGGCGGTTGCCCTCCGAAATGCGCCTGCGGGCGCGATCCCGCGCACACCCTTTCCTCCCGCTGCGGAAGATCTGTCGCTTTATTGATGGCTTTTGTCGATACATTGAGAATAGGGTGCTTGGAAGGGCACCGGACATTGAAATCAACCTATTATAATATGTGCTTTTCAAAAATGCAACCGAAAGGGGCGGGAAATATGGCAGAAAACAAGATAACAGCCGGAGATCTTCCCGTCTGGACCCGTCAGATCCTCCGGGAACTGGAGGTGGCGGGGCATGAGGCATACTGCGTGGGCGGCTGTGTCCGGGATCTGCTGCTGGGGCGGACCCCAGGGGACTGGGACATCACCACCTCTGCCAGACCGGAGGAGACCATGGCGATCTTTGGTGATCGGGCGGTCCCCACGGGGCTGAAGCATGGCACCGTCACCGTCTGCGCGGCGGAGGGAAAGGCGGAGGTCACCACTTTTCGGGTAGACGGCACCTATGAAGATCACCGCCACCCGGAGGTTGTAACATTTACCTCCTCTCTGAAAGAGGATCTGGCCCGGCGGGATTTTACGGTGAATGCCATGGCCCTGGATCCGCGGGGGACGCTGCACGATCCATTTGGCGGCCGGGTCGATCTTGCGAACAGGCGGCTACGGTGTGTGGGCGCGCCGGAGCGGCGCTTTTCGGAGGATGCCCTGCGGATCCTGCGATGCCTGCGGTTCGCGGCGGTGCTGGAATTTGAGATCCACCGGGAGACTGAGGCGGGGATGGCCCGCTGCAGCGATTTGCTGAAGGAGATCTCTCCCGAGCGGGTGCGGGAGGAGCTGACAAAGCTCCTTTGCGGCCCCGGGGCGGCGGAAGTGCTGCGGCGGTATCCGGCGGTACTGGGGACCGTTCTGCCGGAGATATTGCCGGCGGTGGGATTTGACCAGCGGAATCCGCACCACTGTTACGATGTGTGGGAACACACCCTCCACGCTCTGGATGCCGCGGCGCCGGAGCCGGTGCCGCGCTGGGCGGTGCTGTTTCACGATCTGGGCAAGCCGGAGTGCTTCGCCCTGGATGAAAAGGGCGTGGGGCACATGATGGGCCACGCGGTCATCTCCCGGCGGATCGCCGATGGGATCATGGAGCGACTGCGCTTTGACCATCGCGGCCGGGAGCGGATAGGTGAGTTGGTGGAGTGGCACGATCATCGGGTAGAAACGGAAAAGGGACTGCGCCGGATGCTCAATCGCTTTGGCGAGGCAGGGGTTCGGGATCTGCTGGCGCTTCAGCGGGCAGACAACATGGGCCAGGCGGAGAAGTATCGCTGCCGGCAGAAAGACATTGACCGGGTGGAAGCCATGCTGGACGCGGAGATCGCGAAGGGGAGCTGTGTTTCGCTGAGACAACTGGCGGTCAACGGGAATGATCTGATGGCCATGGGCTTTGCTGGGCCGGAGATCGGACAATGCCTGCGGCTGTTGCTGGAGCAGGTCCTGGACGGCACGCTGCCCAATGAGCGGGAAGCGCTGCTGACAGCGCTGGAGAATCGAAAGAAAAAGTGAATCCGATCCACGCACACTTTTGCCTGGGCGTCATACGCTGGGGCAAGGGGGTGCGTGGATTTGCTATTTGGCGTGATCGGCGGGGACCGCCGGCAGGAGGAGGTACTGAAATTGCTGCGGGCAGACGGATATCCGGCTGCCGCCTACGGAACCGGCGGAGAGCGGGACTGGCAGGAGGCGGTATCCGCCCGGGTAGTGATTTTGCCGCTGCCGCTGTGCCGGGAGGGGGACACTTTAAATATACCGGGGGAACAGCGGGGGTCAGGCGCTCTGTTCCATACGCTGCGGCGGGATCAGCTGCTCCTGGCGGGGCAGGTCAAACCGGCTCAGCGGGCGGAAGCCGCAGAGCTGGGGCTGGAGTTGGTGGACTATTTTGCCCGGGAGGAGTTTACGGTGGCCAACGCCGCGGCCACAGCGGAGGGAACGATCCAGGTGATCCTGGACCACACGGAGCGGGCTCTGTTGGGGAGCCGCTGCCTGGTGCTGGGCTTTGGCCGCATCGGAAAGCTGGCGTGCCACCGGCTCAGCGCCCTGGGCTGCCGTGTGACGGCGGCGGCCAGAAGACCGGAAGCCCTGGCATGGGCCGGAGCCTATGGCTACGACACAGTGAACATCGGCGCGCTGGGCGGCAGACTGTCGGCGTTTGATTTTGTGGTGAATACGGTCCCGGCTCCGGTCCTGGGGGCGGAGGAATTAAAGGAACTGAAGCCGGGGTGCCTGTGCGTGGACACGGCGTCAGCCCAGGGGATCGACCTGGCTGCGGCGGAGGCCCTGGGGCTGCCCAACATCTGGGCCAGGGGGCTGCCGGGAAAGCTGATACCCCAGACGGCGGGGGCCATCATCCGGGATACTGTCTATACTATATTAAAGGAACGGGGGATTACGCTGTGAAGAGGACACGGATCGGATTTGCCATGTGCGGCTCATTCTGCACCCACGAAAAAGCGCTGGCCGCGCTGCGGCGGCTGGCGGAGGAATATGAGACGGTGATCCCCATCGTCTCGGAGACGGCAGCATTTACGGACACACGCTTCGGACTGTCGGATGATCTGCTGGAAAAGCTGGAGGAGATCACCGGCCATGAGGCGCTGTACGACATCCCGGCTGTGGAGCCTCTGGGCCCGAAGGGGATGACGGATGTGCTGGTGGTGGCGCCGGCCACCGGGAATACCCTGGCAAAGCTGGCCCACGGCATCACCGACACCGCGGTGACCATGGCGGTAAAATCTCATTTGCGGGGCGGACGCCCGGTGGTGATCGCCCTTTCCACCAATGACGGTCTCGCCGCCAGCGCGAAGAATATCGGCGAGCTGTTGGCGCGGAAGAACTATTACTTTGTCCCCTTTGGGCAGGATGATCCGGAGAAAAAGCCTGCATCGCTGACGGCGGATCTGGACCGGCTGGAGGAGACGATCGAGGCGGCGCTGGCAGGGGAACAACTGCAGCCGCTTTTAAAATAGAAGAAAACCGGCGCCTGAATGCCCCGGACGCCCATTTGACGGCGCCCGGGGCACCACAATGGCGGAAAACGGGCGAATAAATAAGTGAAGAAAACAGGGGAAAAGCGGAAAATATACCGGAAAATAGGAATAAATGGGAATAAAATGGTAATAGACGGCGGCGATATAAGAAACTCTAATGACAAAAATTAGGAAAAAGCGTTGACAAAAGGAGAAAGCCGTGGTATTCTAACTAAGCTGTTTGACGGCGATGAAGTGGAACTGAGAAGTACGA
>CAZFJB010000063.1:0-6892 GCA_964519775.1 uncultured Oscillibacter sp. | reverse complement strand
CTGGTCGGTGATGTCGCCGTAGTCGGTGATCATGGCGATCATGTACTCCTCGGCAGCGGGAGTCTCAGCGGGTGCCTCGGTCTTTGCGGAGTCATCGGTCTTGGGGGCCTCCGTCTTGGAGCCGCCGCAGGCTACCAGAGACAGGGACATGACCAATGCCAGAGTCAACGCAAGAAACTTCTTCATTGGAATCTACCTCTTTCAATTTTTGATTCCCTTTTCCGCCCTCCGTATTCTGCCGGGGACCGCGTGGGAGCCACGCCGCCGCGCCGGAGCGGCAGACGGCTGAAAAGGTATGGCCTTTCAGGCCGACTGTATTATAGCAAGTTCCCTGCGGCAATGCAACTAAAAATGCAAATTGTTTTCGGTTTCGTCATATTTTCGGCAGGATATGGAAAAACCGCCTGTTTTCAGGCGGTTTTTCCGAAGTAGAAAACGATTTTCTTTTTTGCCGCAAAGGGAAAAGGGAAAGGTCACGCCATTTTTACGGCGGTCTCCAGGGCGATCTTCATCATGTTGGTGAAGGTGGTCTGGCGGTCGGCGGGGGAGAGCTCTTCTCCGGTGACCAGGTTATCGGAAATGGAGCAGATGGCCAGGGCCCGCTTGCCGGTATAGGCGGCGGTGCAGTAGAGAGCGGCGGCCTCCATCTCCACGGCCATCACGCCCATTTTCTGGAAGCGGGCGTTGCGGCCGGCGGCGTCATAGAAGGTGTCGGCAGAGTAGAGGTTGCCCACCGGCATTTTGACGCCCAGCTCGGCGGCGCTGTTCACCGCCGCCATCAGCAGATCAAAGTCGGCAATGGGGGCGAAGGTGCCGCCCAGCTCATACTGCTCGGCAAAGCTGGAGTTGGTGCAGGCACCCTGGCCCGCCACCACGCTGCCCAGTTCCAGATCCGCCCGCATAGCCCCGGCGGAGCCGACACGGATGATGTTCTCCACATCGTACTGGGTGTAGAGCTCGTGGGAGTAAATGGCGATGGAGGGCATGCCCATGCCGCTGGCCATGACGCTGACCGGTGTGCCCTTATAAAGGCCGGTGTAGCCCTGAACGCCCCGGACGTTGTTCACCAGCTTCCGGTCCGCCAGGAAGGTCTCAGCGATGAACTTGGCTCGGAGAGGGTCACCGGGCATCAGAACGGTTTTGGCGAAATCACCCTTTTTCGCTTCATTGTGAGGGGTTCCCATAGCGTACCTCCTTATTTCTCCAGGGCCTTCACGGCCTTGACCACCCGGCTGGTGCCCAGGCGGGAAGCGCCCAGGTCGATGAAGTCCTCGGCGTCCTTCAGATCGGCGATGCCGCCGGCGGCCTTGATCTTTACATTGGGCCCCACGTGCTTGGCAAAGAGGGCTACATCCTCCCGGGTGGCGCCGCCCCCGCCAAAGCCGGTGGAGGTCTTGATGTAGTCTGCGCCAGCAGCGGTGACGATCTCACACATTTTGATCTTTTCCTCGTCGGTGAGGAAGCAGCACTCGATGATGACCTTCAGCAGCTTGCCGTGGCAGGCCTCCTTGATGGCCTTGATCTCGGCGAGGAGATCGTCCCACTTCTGGTCCTTCACCCAGCCGATGTTGATGACCATGTCCACTTCTTCCGCGCCGTTTTCCACGGCGTCAGACGCCATGAAGCACTTGGCGGCGGTGGTGTCATAGCCGTTGGGGAAACCGATGACGGTGCAGATGGGCAGCTTGCCCGACACATACTCCGCGGCCTGCTTGACATAAGAGGCGGGGATGCACACGCTGGCGCAGCCATACTTCATGCCATCGTCACAGATGCCCCGGATCTGGTCCCAGGTGGCCGTCTGGGCCAGGAGGGTGTGGTCGCACTTGCTGAGAATATCTTTCAGTTCCATTTCAAGATGCTCCTTTACAATGAAAATAATGGTCGAATGATGCTGCCCCGGCGGGACGGGTGGTGATAGCTGTACTATATCAGGTTTTTGCCCGCCTGTCCAGCATGGCGGCTTGCAATCCGCCGGAGCGGGTGATACAATTTATTACATATTTTTCCAGGAGGAACTGCTTTATGAAAAAACGTGTATGTTCCGTGCTGTGCGCGGTGGCACTGATGCTCTGCGCCGTGCCCATGGCGTCCGCCCAGACCGGGGACACCGCCCGCCGGGCCGACTGCCTGACGGTTTTGAACCTTCTGCCGGAGGGGACGGGGGACCTTAGCGCCACCGCCACCCGGGCCAGGGGCGCGGTGCTGCTGACCCGGCTTTCCGGCGGCGAGGCCCGGCCGGATACTGACGGCTGGTTCGCTGGTTTCCGGGATGTGCCCGCTGCCGCCCAGCGGGCTGTGAATTACGCCGCCCGCCGGGGGTGGATCTCCGGCATCAGCAATTTGGAGTTTGCCCCGGACAGGGCTCTGAACGCCGACGCCTGGTGCGCCATGCTGCTGCGGATGCTGGGCTATTCCGACAAAAACGGGGATTTTGACATTGCCGACGCGGCGGCCTTCGCCTGGCGGATCGGCCTGACGGGCCGGCAGCTCACCGGGACGCTGACGGTGGGGGATGTGTACGAGTCCATGTACGACGCGCTGGACTTTGCCTATAAGGGCACGGAGACCACGGTGCTGGACCGGCTTTTGGAATACGGCGTGTGCACCGCCGCCTCCGCCAACGCCCTGGGGCTGCTGACGAAGGAATATACGGCCCGGGAGATCGCTGACCGGTATCTCTCCGCCGCCTTCCAGTTGGATCTCTATCACACGGAAAAACAGGTCCGGGATGAGGTGGTGGCCTCCAACGCCAGCGGCTTTTTCGTCAGTGCTGACGGTCTGGCCGTTACCAATTACCACTCTATCGATGGGGCGATCAAAGGTACCGCCACCCTTTTGAATGGGGAGAAGTACAACGTGGAGCGGGTGCTCTATTACGACGCGGACATCGACATCGCGGTGATCCGGGTGTCCCGTACGGCGGCGAGCGGACGGACCACCTCCGCCTTCAACTGTGTGGAAATGGTGGGCACCGCCGATATCCGCCCCGGCGACACGGTGTACGCCATCGGCAATCCCCTGGGGCTGGGCCTTGCCATCAGCTCCGGCATCATCGCCGCCACTGCCCATGAGCTGGACCGCTACGCTCTGCCCTGCGTGGTAAACTCCGCCGATATTTCCCAGGGCAGCAGCGGCGGCGCGCTGCTGAATGTGTACGGTCAGGTCATCGCCGTGACCTCCGGCGCCTATACCTACGGCAACAATATGTATCTGGCTGTCCCGGCGGACCCGGCGATGAAGGCCGACCTTACCGGCACGGGCTGGACGCTGAAGGAGGTAGCGGCTCTGGAGGCGGCCCGGGCGGAGGACTGAAAAGTAAACAAGTGCCCCGAGCCGTGCTCTCGCGCGGCCCGGGGCTTTTTCAGAACAAGCGGAAGGATACGGCCCAGGCAAGCATGACGGAGAGGAGCCCCTGGGTCAGCTTGCCCACAAGGCAGGGCTGGGGAGAGAGGTCTGTGCCGTCCAATATGGCGGCGGTCTGGCACAGGACGGAGAGGCCGCCCCATCCGGCGCACCCGGCGGAGAGAACAAAGCTGAGACGGCTTGGGGTCAGCAGAGGCGTCAGGGAGAAAAGCTCCGCGCTGCCCACGGCCAGCGCTGCCCAAGGGCCGGGAAGTTGCCGCAGAGGCGACACCAGCACATAGAAAAAGGTGACAAAGGCGCAGACGGACACCATGCTCCCGGCAGCGTCCCTCACGGCGGAGACAAAGGCGGCGGGAAAGGACACGGCCCGGAAGGAGACGGCGGGGGGCACGCTCCGGCGGCCCCGGCCATGGCCCCGGAAGAGGAGCCCGGTAAAAAGGGCGGAGAGAACGTGGATCAGCCAGAGATACAGCCCCAGCCGGGGGCTGCCGAAGACCCCGCTGCCCAGCACGCTGATGAGAAAGACGGGATTGGAGTTGTTGCAGAAGGTCAAAAGCCGCTCCGCCTCGCTTTTTGTCAGGCTTCCGGCGGTATACAGCCCCGCCGCTGTCCGGGCGCCGATGGGATACCCTCCCACCAGCCCCAGCAGCAAAGCGGAACCGGCGCAGCCCGGCAGGCGGAACAGCGGCGCCATCAGGCCAGCCATATGAGGCGCCATCCACTGTCCGAAGCCGAGACTTACCAGCATCCCGGTGACCACCAGAAAGGGGAAGAGGGCCGGGATGACCGTCCCGGCGCAGAGGACCAGGGCCCCGGCGGCCTCCCGCCGGAGCCGGCTGGCGTCCGCCAGGAACCAGATCAGTACGCCGCAGAGGATCAGAAGGACGTCAGCCCGGGTTTGCTTTTTCATTTCCATCACCAGGGAAACTGTATGCGGCCCGATGCCGCCTCATGCCGGAGACAGGCAAGAGGACGAGCCGGAGGCGCATAGAGTTTGGCGAGGTGAGCGTATGGAGAGAAAGCGGGAACAGGGCGGCGTGCTGGACAGTGTGGCGGAGCTGTTTGATCTGCCGGCGGACGTGGTGGCGGGACTGCCCCGGCTGGAACTGATCGGCAGCCGGCAGCTCTATGTGGAGCATCACACCGGCCTTTTGGCCTACAGTGGGGAGATCATCGACATCAATACGGGTTTTGGCGTTCTGCGGGTGACGGGCCGGGAGCTGACGCTGCTGGCCATGACCGCCGGAGAGCTGCGGATCGGCGGGCGCATCCAGGGCGTCTCGTGGGTGACGGGATGCTGACGGGGCTTGTCAACCGCCTGCGGGGTCAGGCGCGGCTCCGGGTGACGTGCCCCTACCCGGAGCGGGTGCTGAATCTCTGCTCCGCCCGGGGGCTGGTCTTCTGGGATCTGGAGTGGGAGGCGGCGGACCGCTTTACCTGCCGCCTGTCCCGGCGCTCCGCCGCCGCGCTGCTGCGGGCGGCGGAGCGGCTGGAATGTGAGATCGAGGTCCTGCGCCGGGAGGGGGCGCCCTATACCCTCTCCCGGCTCCGCCACCGCCAGGCCCTGGCGGTGGGGGCCATTTTGTGCGGCATGGGGGTGACGCTGGGGTCCTTTTTCGTCTGGGACATCCAGATCACCGGGAATGAGACGGTGCCCAAGGAGCGCATTTTGCGGGTGCTGGCGGAAAACGGCGTGGGGCTGGGACGTTTCGGCCTGACCCTCAACGGGGCGGACATCCGCAACCATGTGCTGCTGGAGCTGCCGGAGCTTTGCTGGGTGGCGGTGAACGTATCCGGCTGCCGGGCCAAAGTGGAGGTCCGGGAGCGGAAAGCGGCGCCGGAGCTGCTGGACCGGAAGGACCCCCGGAACATCGTGGCCCGGCGGGACGGTCTGGTGACCCGTGTCCAGGCATTGGGAGGCACGGCCCAGGTCCTCAAGGGGACCACGGTGACGGAGGGGCAGCTTTTGATCTCCGGCGTGGAGGATACCGGCACCTTCGGCCCACGGCTGACGGCGGGGTTGGGCCGGGTGGAGGGCAGAACGTGGTACACCCTGACGGCCAACGTGTCCCTCACGGGGCTGGAAAAGCGGTATACCGGCGGGGAAAAGCGGCTCCATTCCCTGATTTTCGGCACCCGGCGCATAAAATTCTTTTCAAACAGTAGCATTGACGGGGGCGGGTGTGATAAAATAACCACGAGAGATCAGGTCAGCGTCTTTGGCATCCCGCTGCCCATCGTTCGGGAGACGGAGATCATCCGCCCCTATGAGACGGTGGAGGCCGTCCTCCCCCAACGTGTCCCTCACGGGGCTGGAAAAGCGGTATACCGGCGGGGAAAAGCGGCTCCATTCCCTGATTTTCGGCACCCGGCGCATAAAATTCTTTTCAAACAGTAGCATTGACGGGGGCGGGTGTGATAAAATAACCACGAGAGATCAGGTCAGCGTCTTTGGCATCCCGCTGCCCATCGTTCGGGAGACGGAGATCATCCGCCCCTATGAGACGGTGGAGGCCGTCCTCCCCCAGCGGCAGAGGCAATCGGCGGTGGGGGCCGTGCTGGAGCGGGATCTTCACGCCCTGGTGGACCCTTATGGAACGGTGTCGGCCCATCAGGTCACATCCCGGCTGCGGGGCGAGGTCCTGACGGTGACGCTGACGGCGGAATGCCAGGAGGAGCTGGGGGTCAGCGTTCCCATTTACACGGAAAACGAATCGGGCGGATGACCCGGATATACAGGAGCGATCGCGTGAAAAATCACACGGCGTTTATGGGAAGGCCCAGCGGCTTGCCCTTCAGGCAGCCGATGATGGCAAAGATCCCCCATTCCGCAGGGGATAATTTCATTTCTATTTGTGCCGCGGGGCGGCAGAATGGGGGATTTACATGGAAGAGCGAATCAGCATTGAACGGATGGAGCAGGCGGTGAATATCTTCGGCTCCTTTGACGAGAATATCCGCCTGCTGGAAAAGGAATTCAGCGTGGCGGTGACCAACCGGGAGGGAGAGCTGCGCATCAACGGTGAGGCGGAGGACGTGACGCACGCCGCCAAGGCGGTGCAGGCCATGCTGACCCTCTCCTCCCGGGGGGAGGCGCTGGGGGAGCAGAATGTCCGCTATGTTATCGACATGGTCCGCACCGGCAAAGAGGAGAAGATCAGCGAGCTGGCGGGGGATGTGCTGTGCATCTCCGCCAAGGGCCGGCCGGTGAAGCCCAAGACCCTGGGGCAGAAGGAATACATCCAGTCGGTGCTGAAAAATACCGTGACCATCGGTGTGGGCCCCGCCGGTACCGGCAAGACCTATCTCGCCGTGGCGGCGGCGGTGCAGGCCTTCCGGGAAAAGCAGGTCAACCGCATCATCCTGACACGTCCCGCCGTGGAGGCCGGCGAGCGGCTGGGCTTTTTGCCCGGCGATCTGCAATCCAAGGTGGACCCGTACCTCCGGCCGCTGTATGACGCCCTTTTTGATATGCTGGGGGCGGAGACCTATCAGAAATATCTGGAGCGGGGCAACATCGAGGTGG
>CAZFJB010000062.1:0-7037 GCA_964519775.1 uncultured Oscillibacter sp. | reverse complement strand
TCTCCCTTCTGGGCAAGGTGGGACTGGCTGACCGGGCGGACGCCTATCCCAGCCAGCTCTCCGGCGGCCAGAAGCAGCGCATCGCCATTGTCCGTTCCCTGATGATGGACCCGGAGGTCATGCTCTTTGACGAGCCCACCTCCGCCCTGGACCCGGAGATGATCGGCGAGGTGCTGGACGTGATGAAGGATCTGGCGGAAAGTGGCATGACCATGATCGTAGTGACCCATGAGATGCGCTTCGCCCGGGAGGTCAGCAGCCGCACCATCTTCCTGGACGGCGGCACCATCGGCGAGGATAAGCCCTCTCATGAGCTGTTTGCCCACCCGGAAAGCCCCCGGCTTATTACTTTCCTGAATAAAGTTCTGTAAAGTAGATCCGCTTTTCAAATATTGCAACATAAATGATCCAGCCGTGTGAACGCTTCACATGGCTGGATCGTTTCCTATTTTGGCTCCGCAGCCCCGGCGGGCTGGCGATCAAGACGACAGTTTTTCCCGCAGCGCCTCCCATAGTTCCACGGTTTTGAATTTCAGCACATAACCAGCGTCCTCCCGGGTGATGAGGGACACCTCCTCCATGCTCAGTCCGGCGGCCAGAGCAGTAGCCGGCACATCACTGGCCGCTGTGACGCAGAGAGGCGGGAACACCACACACCACCAATTCTGCCCCGCCGCCTCACCAATCAGCACCCGGAGGGCCAGATATTCCCCGGCAGGCAGAGCGAAACCGTCATATTCCTTGGTGGGAAAGGAAGTTTCCGCTACCTCTACCCGGACACCGTAGTCATAGCCCTCGTCCCGGATGACTGTATCCGCCAGGTCCCGCAGCTCCGGCAGCAAAGATCCCAGACGCCGCTGGGCCTCCTCCCTGCTCTCCACGCCCAGGAGGACTTCTGTTGTTCGGTCCAGCACGGCGTCCCGGACTTTCAGTTTCAGAGCCTGGTCCTCCTCCGTGTCGGAATTGGCCAGCACATGGAGCCGGACCACTTTCTCCGCCAGTTCTGACTGGGTGTGCCGTGCTACGGCACCGGAGGTCAGCGCCAGCGCGGCAAAGATCATCAGAATGATCTCAATGGAGTGCAGTTTGTGTCGCATAAAAATTTCCGTCCTTTCCGAGTTTGCGTTACTGTCGGAATTTTGGACGGAAATTTCGCTTTTTAAACCAGTTTTTTCACAGGACAGGCCAAAAATGTCTGCTTATAAACAGCTTTCAGCGTCTTTTCCGCAGCGGCTGCGGCCGTTTCTTCGTCAAACAGGCCAAATACCGTGGGCCCGGAGCCGCTCATGGCGGCGTTCATCGCCCCCAGCTCTAAAAGCTGGCGCTTGATGGCGAATACCTGGCCGTATTCCGCCGGCAGATATTCCTCAAATACGTTGCCGAGACGAGCGGCCACGCCCCGCAGATCGCCATCCCTGAGGGCCCGGAGCATCCCCTCTGTATCCGGGCGCCCCTTCGGCGGCGCGGCGTCCGCTTTGGCGAACAGCTCCGGTGTGGGGATACCGAACGCCGGCTTGCACAGCACGAGCCAGCAGGGCGGCAGATCCGCCAATGCCGTCAGCCGTTCCCCCCGGCCCTCTGCCAGGGCAGTCCCGCCAGAGACGCAGAAGGGCACGTCGCTGCCCACCGTCAGCCCAATGGCCCGCAGCGCCTCCGCCGTCAGCTCCGGGGCATACATCCGCCGCAGGCACCGCAGCAGCGCCGCCACATCGGCACTGCCGCCGCCAAGTCCGGCGTAGGCTGGTGTCACTTTTGCAAGGCAGACCGTCAGCGGCGGCATGGGCTGTCCAATAGCGGTGAAAAATGCCTCCGCCGCCTGCTGCTCCATAGGCTTCTTCCCTGCCGGGATCTCAAACCCATCCGCCAGCAGGGTAAAGCCGCTGCCGCCTTCTTCCACCGTGATCGTATCGTGGAGAGATACGGACTGCATCACCATGCGGAGATCATGATAGCCGTCTTCCCGGCGGCCCAGGATGTCCAGTGTCAGATTGATCTTGGCGTAAGCCGCTTCCCGCTGCTTCATTTGATCCTCCGTGCTTCCAGATAATACCGTTTGTCCTGGGCCTCTCCCATGGAAAAGGTCTTGCGAGGGAGGACGCCCTCCCGCATCACCGTGGGGAACAGGTCTTCCTTCCTCATGGGCGGCAGCAAAAATGCCAGATTTCCCGGCTGACTGCCCAGTTCCCGGGCCACATCATCACCGTGGATATAATCGATCACCGTCTCCGGGTGCGTCTTGAGATACGCGTCCAGGAAGGTTTGCAAGGTCCCCACCGCTAACCGGGCCATGGGATCCGGAACGGTCCAGAGACCATTCAGCCCCTGGCCGCGGACCTCAATGCTGTGGCCCGCTCCTCCACCGGTATGGGCATCGGGATAGAAGGCCCGGAACGTATTCCAAAGCTCGTTTCCGTCCACATGGAACAGCACCCGGTGGATGGGCTCAAAGGTCAGAGCCTCATCGTGCAGATTCACCACCTCCACCAGGGCATACCGGGCGGGCAGGGATGCCCACTGTGCCTCCGGTATCACCTTTTTCAGATCTTCATAGCAGGCCTTGGCCGTGGCCAGGGAGTGGTTGCCGTCCCCCACAGCGAACAAAAGCGGCGCGGCGTCCGCCATACCGTACTTTTCCACCATGGCCTCCGGCGATTTCAGCGCCTGCAGTGCCGCCATGGTCCGCTCCGTCTGGGTCTCATCCAGCCGCCAGCCCTTTACATGGCCGCCGCGGAGCATCAGATCTGTGTCGTACAGGGGCTCCATGGCCCCGGTCTCATCCCCCAGGGGACAGATGACGCTGCCCTTGGGATCATCGATCAGCAGCATCACATGGGGCAGCTCCAGCGCCGCGTGTTCCCGCACCCGCACCCGGGGTGGGATGCGCTCCAGCACCGTGCCCTCCGTGGCCCGGATCAGGGCGGCGGAGCCGGGGGTGAAGTCATAATCTTCCAGATCGATCATCCCGATGATCCCCCGGCGTACCCGGCCGTCCGACTGAGTCCGCTCGATATAGATAAGGCTCTCCGGCAGCGTGCGGAACACGCCTCCCGCCAGATACCGCTCCATGGTCTCATTGATGGCGGCGATGCGTGTTTCCACATCCGCTTCGTTCAGATAGATCTCCGGCAGCACCAGCCGCAGCGCCGAGGGGGCCTTCCCCACCTGTTCCTCCGCCTGGCGCCAATAGTCCGGCTGGGAGGTGAACTGGTCACAGGCCACCACCGCCCACGCCTTCAGATCTTCCCCTTTGGGGATCAGGATCTCCGCCGGAGAAAAAACCGTATCCGCAAATCGCCGCTCCATTACAAGTCCTCCCTGTTTTTTTCTGATGATAGCACAGCCGCCAGTTTCTTGCAAGCCATGTATAAAAGTCCAAAAAGCGGACAGTCTACAAACAGACTTTTACAACAGGAGGTCTTTTTATGATCGTGGATAAGATCGCCCTGATCCTGGTGATCGTGGGCGCGCTGAACTGGGGCGGTATCGGCCTGTTCGGCTTTGACACGGTGGCTTTCCTCTTCGGTGGACAGACCGCTATGCTCTCCCGGGTCATCTACACGCTGGTAGGCCTTGCGGGGCTGTGGTGCGTCACGCTGCTGTTCCGGGACACTGAGGACACCCCCGGTCAGGCCCCTCACACCGCCTGAACCGCCGCAGACAGCAAAAAGAGCGCCGAATGGCGCTCTTTTTCGCTTATTTCCCAACTTTCAGCTTCTTGACCAGTGCTTCCTCCGGCGTGACGTTCACGGTACGGTAGGTGTTGTAGATCACCATACCGGGCCGGGCTCCCGCCGGTTTTTTCACGTTTTTCACCTGGGTGCAATCCACCGGCACATTGGCGCCGTCCTTGGCCTGGGAGTAGTAGGCCGCCAGCATGGCGGCTTCCGTGACATCCTGATCCGCTGGTTCCTGGCCTCCGGTGCAGAGGATGACATGGGAGCCGTGGAGCTTTTGCACATGGAGCCACAGATCCCGGTAGTCAGCGTCCTTTAAGGTCAGCTTATCATTCTGGCGGTTGTTGCGCCCCACCAGCACCCGCAGTCCGCCACTGGTGCGGAATTCCCGGGGCTTGGAGGGCCGCTGGAGGACCTTCTTCCCCTGCTTGCGGATAAAGCCCGCATCCTTCAGCTCGCTGCGGATATCAATGAAATCCTGTTCCAATTCCGCCTGGTCGATCTCCTGGAGCACGCTCTCCAGATAGGCCAGGTCCCTCCGGGCGATCTCCATCTGCTCCCGGAGGTACTTTTCCGCCGTTTTGGCCTTGGTGTAGCGCTTGTAGTACTTGGCGGCGTTCTGCTGGGGCGTCAGTTGCGGATCCAGGGGGATGGTGATCTCCGCCAGATTTTCGTCGTAATAATTCTGGCAGGTCAACTTGCTCTGTCCCCGCTCCATCTGATATAGATTGGCGGTGATGAGGTCGCCGGAGAGCCGCAGGGCGTCCCGCTCCTGGGTGGCGGCGTAGTCCTTCTCCTGTAGGGCCAGCTTCCGTCGCACCCGGTCCCGGGCGTTGGTAGCGGTGCGGATCAGATCCGCGCCCTTCTGCCGCACCCGCTCCTGCTTTTCCTTCGCCTCGTAGAAGGCATCCAGCAGAGCGGAGAAGCTCTCAAAGGGCTCCACTTCCATAGCGGCACCATACTGCGCCACCGGCAGGGCGGAAAAATCAAAAGGCTGACCGTTCCGCCTCAACAGAGTCGCAGTAAAACGATTACCCTTTACATCACTTGCAAACTGGAGGAAAGCTGACTGGAAGCACTCCCGCCCGGCATCGTCCAGCGCGCAAAGGCGGCCATCCGTCTCTCCGCAGGCCTGAAAGGCCAACTCCCGGGCCATCAGGGGAGCGATGCCGAAATAGGTGTCCAGCAGAAAGCGGTCCAACTGCGCTTCCGGGTTGGCTGCGGATAGCTTTTCCACAAAGCCCTCCTCCGTCTCCTCTAAAAACGGCAGGCGGCCTGTGGAGGCCGGCATCTCATAGAACAGCCCCGGCAGCACCTGCCGCTGGGCGGACATCTCCACGTCCACCCGGCGCATACAGTCAATGATACGGCCATCGCTGTCCAGCAAGATCAGGTTGGACCGGCGGCCCATGGCCTCCAGCACCAACGTGCGGCGGCCCGGCTGGCCGAAATCATCAGTGATATCCAGCTCCATCCGCACGATCCGCTCCAGCCCCGGCTGGGTGATGTCCGCCACCCGGGCCCCCACCAGATGCTTGCGCAGCAGCATACAGAACATAGGCGGCTCCGCCGGGTTATCCCGCGGCAGCTCAGTCAACTGAATACGGGGGGCGTTGGCCCCGGCGTTGAGCAGCAGGCGGCGGCTGCCCCGCAGCAGTAAGATCACCTGGTCCCGGGCGGGCTGCTGCACCTTGTCGATCCGCAGATCCAAAAGCTGGGGCCGTAACTCCTCTACAATGGCCCGGAGGGAAACAGCGTCTAACGGCATACCTCGCCCTCCATCATCACGTCAAACAGCGCGCTGATCCGCTGCCGCTGTCCCCCCAGATACAGCCAGCCCAGAAGGGCTTCCAGCGCCGTGGCGGCGGCGTACTGCGCACGGCTTGCGTGGTGGGGGATGGAGTGGACCTGGGCGTTGCGGCCCCGGCGGAACACCGCCGTTTCCTCCTCTGTCAACAGCGGCAGGATCTTCTCGGCGCAAGCCGCCTGATGCTCCGCCCGCACCAACTGAATGGTGGCCTGGTGGAGCCCCTTGCCGGTGGCTTTGCCGTGTTCACACAGCCAGCCCCGGACCAGCAGTTCAAACACCGCGTCCCCCATGTGGGCAAGGCCGATGGAACTGATGCCCCGGAGCTGATCCTCCGTCATCTGGATCTCAAAGTGGTTTTCCATGTGTTCTCCTTAAAAGACCCGTGATTTTTCACGAATCTGCCTAAAAATCCAAGTTTATATTACCACAGATCCCGTAAAATTTCAAGTCTTGTTCGTCCGGCCCGCCGGGTGTATAGAATATCCGAGGTGATGCTTGTGAGATCGATCTGTACCCGCCAGCCGCAGAGCTTGACGGAAAGCGGCAAGGTCTGGGAGCGCTTTGGGTCGCTCCTCTCCCCTGCCCAAGCGGCCATGCTGGTCCGGCAGCAGGAGGAAGTCCTGCAGCGAACCAGCCGGATAGACTTCAACGGCTGGATTCTGGAGCCGTTGGCCCGGGCGTTCTGCGATTCTTCCTACATCCAGCCCGCCGACTGGCCGGACACCCTGGCGGCGCTGGCGGAGTCCATTTTGCTGACGCTGGGGACGGACCGGGACCCGGCAGTTCTGCTGGCACCCGATCTGGAGGCACGGTTTCAGCAGGGGCAGCGGCGATCACGGCAAAAGTGCGCCCTCTCCCAACAGCTTTGGCGGATGGCGTCCTCTACTCTGCCGAATGTGGAAAATCGCTCCCTTTCTGATACGCTCAACAGCCTGAGGCACTTCCCCGCCCGGTATGACTGGCGCTTTTTTGCCCAGGAGATCCCCGCCGACATCGACTACCAGCTCTCCCAGCCGGTGCCGGAGTCGCTGCAAGGCGTGGACTATGTGGTCGAGTGGCTCCGGCGGCTTTGCTTGGAAAATGCTTTTCTGGATCGGTTCGAGCCGTCTCTCCTCCGGGTGCTGCTGGAGCGAAGCTGCCCGGACTATCGGGGGCTTCTGATCAACTTGTATGAGCCCGCGGCGGTCAACGCCCTGGGGCTGACTCTTTTAAGTGAGGATCCCCATTCACTTTCTATTGCTCCCCCGCATCAGACACGCCTTCGGCAGCGCCTTTCCACACTGCTGCCGGAAGGACTTGAGGCTTCCCTTGTCACTGCCGCTGCGCGGCTTTCCGATGAACTGGACGTATCACCGCCCTGTGCCCGGTATCTCAGACAGACCGCCCCGGCTCTGTGTCCCCGCCTGCGGGTAGCTCTGGGATCCAACAATCTGGAGAATACTTTTCTCACGTTTTGAGAGTTTTTAAATGCATGAGGGTACGAATCCCGCTTCTCAGGGCCGCAGGCATCAGGCAATGAACAGGGGCGCGGGGAAAAACAGCATTGGAAAAAC
>CAZFJB010000061.1:0-7060 GCA_964519775.1 uncultured Oscillibacter sp. | reverse complement strand
AATCCTCCAGAATGGAGAGGGTCATCACGTCCAGATCGTTGGTGGGCTCGTCCAGGATCAGCACGTCCGCCGGATGGATCAGCGCCGCCGCCAGGGCCACACGCTTCCGCTGACCGCCGGAGAGGGTGCCCACCTTCTGCTCCACATCCGGCAGGCCCAGACGGTTCAGCATGGACTTGGCCTCATACTCGTTCAGTTCCCGGAACTCTCTGGGAAAATGGAGGAACACCTGCTCCAAAACGGTGGCGTCATCCTCCATGGGCGGGTTCTGCTCTAAAAGGCTCACCTGCACATTGGGGTTCCGGGAGAGGGTACCGCTATCGGCTTCCAGCCGCCCGGCCAGGACCTTCAAAAAGGTGGACTTGCCGGTGCCGTTGATGCCGATGACTCCTACCTTGTCCCCCTCGTTGAGATAAAAATTCACATCCTCCAGCAGTTGGCGGCTGCCGAAATTGATGGATAAATGCTCCGCGGATAGCAGCATAACGGTTCTCCTTTGCGTTTTTTCATATTCGTGCTATAATGACCGCAAAGCGGTCATTATACCTTTTATGGCAACCCGGCTCGCCCCCTTGCGGGGCAACCGCCGGGAATGCCAAGTACCATAGTCTGCGGCTATGGTAGACTATATACTAAATTCAGAAAATCAGCAAGAGCCACGGAGGTAAACTGCTCATGAAAACCTGTCTTGTATTGGAGGGCGGCGCCATGCGGGGAATGTATACCGCAGGCGCCCTGGATGTATTTTATAACGCCGGCATCAAGTTTGACGGCGTCATCGGTGTCTCCGCCGGGGCGCTGTTCGGCGTCAACTTTCTCTCCGGCCAGCCGGGACGTGTCATACGCTACAACAAGCGTTTCAACGGTGACCGGCACTATATGGGCGTTCTCCCGCTGCTGAAAACCGGCAATATCATCGACACGGAGTATGCCTATGACCGGGTGCCCCATCAGCTTGATATTTTTGATGACGAAGCGTTCATCGCTTCCGGCGTTCCCTTCTGGGCAGTGGTCACCAATATGGACACCGGCGCGGCGGAGTATATACAGATGCGGAGCGTATTCGACCAGATGGACATCCTCCGGGCCTCCGGCTCCATGCCCTTTGTGTCCCGGCCGGTGGAGATCGGCGGCAAGCGGTATCTGGACGGCGGTGTGGCAGACTCCATCCCCTACCGGGCGGCGGAAGCGCTGGGGTTTGACCGGGTCGTGGTGGTGCTGACCCGGGACGCCGGCTACGTGAAAAAGCCTATGAATCCCAAACTCATTGAAAAATGGTACAAAAAAGATCCGGCCTTTCAGGAAAAGCTGAAAAACCGGCACAACGCCTATAATCAGGCGGTGAAAGAACTGCTGGACCGGGAGCGGCAGGGCAAAGCCTGGGTCCTGCGGCCCAGCCAGCCCATCAAGATCAGACGGCTGGAGCGTGACCCCGCCGTCATGCAGACGGTGTACGATCTGGGCAGCGGCGACGCCGGTGCCGCTCTGGCCTCTTTGCGGGCGTATATGGCCCAGGCATGAGCGAGATCGTCACCTTCACCGTGCCACCGGCGCTGGAGGGCGTCTGTGTGCGGCATATTCTGAAAGCCCAGCTCCACTTCTCCTCCCACGCCATCTCCCGTCTGACCCGGGCGGAGGGGGGCATCACCGTCAACGGTCTCCATGCCCGGACGGTAGACACCGTTCACGCCGGGGACATCGTGGCCGCCCGGTCCGAGGATCTGCGGCCGCCCAAGATCCTGCCCACGCCGGGGAACTGGCCCCTGCCCGTCGTCTATGAGGATGGGCATCTGCTCATTGTCAGCAAGCCCGCCGGGATGACGGCCCACGCCTCCAACTTCCTGCCGGACACCCCCACGGTGGCGGGCGCCCTCGCCTATCAGCGGGGGCCGGAGTTCATCTTCCATGTGGTGAACCGGCTGGATAAGGGCACCACCGGATTGATGGCCGTGGCCAAAAGCGGTTATATCCACGACCGTCTGCGGCGGATGCTCCACACAGAGGAGTTTTCTCGGGAGTACCGAGCCGTCTGCGTGGGCTGCCCGGAGCCAACGCAGGGCGTGATCGACGCCCCCATCGGCCGGGACGAGACCTCCACGGTGCGCCGCATGGTGCGGCCGGACGGTCAGCGGGCCGTCAGCCGGTATGAAGTTCTCTCCGTGAAAAACGGCCTGTCTTTTGTAAAGCTGCTGCCGGAAACAGGGCGGACCCACCAGCTCCGGGTCCACATGGCCTCCATTGGCTGTCCCCTGGCAGGGGACTGGCTCTACGGCACGGAGGATGCGGCACTCATCCCCCGCCCCGCCCTCCACGCTTACCGTTTGACGCTGACCCACCCGGTCACCGGCGAGGTGATGACCTTTACCGCGCCGGTGCCGGAGGACATGGAGCGGCTGATCTGAAGAAACGCGAAAAGATCCCCCGGCCTGGCCGGGGGATCTTTCACTGCCGATCAGGCAGCAAGTCTTACGCGATGAAAAAAGTTCTGATCAAAGACCCTGGACCAGGATCACCACGATCAGAATGGGGATGACCCACTGGAAATAGGGCTTGAACCACCGGGGGAATTTCATGCCGGTGCCCTTGTTGGCCTCCGCCAGGTACTTGTCAAAGCCCCAGCCCCATTTGCTGACGCAGAACAGCAGATACACAAGGGAACCCAGCGGCAGCAGCAGATTGCTGACCAGGAAGTCCTCGCTGTCCAGCACGTCCTTGCCCAGAAGAGGACGGAAATCGCTCCAGATATTGTAGCCGAACACGCAGGGCAGACTGAGGACAGCCAGCAGCACACCGTTGATCAGCACAGCCTTCTTGCGCTCCCAGCCGAAGGTGTCCATGCACATGGCGATGATGTTTTCAAACACCGCCAGCACCGTGGAGAAGGCGGCGAAGATCATGAAGAGGAAGAACAGCGCGCCCCAGAACCGGCCGCCGGACATATTGTTGAAAATGGGGGGCAGGGTCTGGAAGATCAGGGCGGGGCCGTTGTCCGGCTGCACGCCGAAGGTGAAGCAGGCGGGGAAGATGATGGTGCCCGCCATGAGGGCCACAAAGGTGTCCAGGGCGCAGATGCGGACCGCCTCGCCGGGGAGGGTGTGGCTATCCGCCATGTAGCTGCCGAAGATCTCCATGGCGCCGATACCCAGAGAGAGGGTGAAGAACGCCTGGTTCATGGCGTCCGTGACAAGGCTGCCAAGGCCGTGTTCCCGGATGGAATCCATAGAGGGCAGCAGGTAGAACTTCATGCCCTCCGCCGCGCCGGGGAGCATCAGGCTGTGGATGGCCAGCACCAGGATCAGCGCCAGCAGTGCCAGCATCATCACCTTACTGACCCGCTCCAGGCCCTTTTGCAGACCGAAGGAGACAACGATAAAGCCCGCCAGCACCACCAGTTCCGTAAAGAGGGCCATCTCGCCGGGAGCGGAGAGCATGGCGCCGAAGGCGCCGCTGACCTCGTCCGTACTCATGCCGCTGCGGAACACGCCGGTGAGGAACTTGCAGAAATAATTGACCATCCAGCCGGAAACGGTGGTGTAGTACATCATCAACAAATAGCAGCCCAGCAGGCAGAACCAGCCGTGGATTGCCACTTCTGGCCCGGCTTTTCCAGCGCCTTGTAGGACAGCACCGCGCTCTTGCGGCTGGCCCGGCCCACGGCCAATTCCATGGTCAGCACGGGGACGCCCATGACCAGCAGGCAGAGGAGATAAAACAGCACGAAATAGCCGCCGCCGTTTTTACCGGTGATGTAGGGGAAACGCCAGACATTGCCGATGCCGATGGCGCATCCGGCGCTCACCAGCAAAAATCCCAGTCGGGATTTGAAGGATTCTCGTTTCACAGAATTTGATTCCTTTCCTTGATTCTCTTTTCTCAACAGGACTGCCCGGAAAAAGTCGGAATTGTCCTATAAATATTTATTTTACCGTGTTATTGCCGATTGCGCAAGGGCAAATTCAAGATCTTGAGAAAAAATGAACGCCGGAAGCGGTCCCTCCGGCGTTTTTTCCGTCAGCAGTCTGTGCGCGCGCACAGCTCCCGGACCTTGGCCTGGATGCTTTTCAGGTCCGCAAAGGTCTCCGGGCGCTTTGACTCGTCCCGCAGCAGCGCCGCCGGATGGTAAATGGCCGTCATCTGCACGCCGTGGCGCTGGAACCACTGGCCATGCTCCTGAGTGATCTTGAACTCCTCCTTGATGATAGCCTTGGCGGCGATGCGCCCCAGGCACACGATGATCTTTGGCCGGAGCAGGGCCGTCTGCCGCCGGAGATAGCCGATGCAGGCATCCTGCTCCACGTTCAGAGGGTCCCGGTTCTGGGGCGGGCGGCATTTGACGATGTTGGCGATATAGACCTTGCTCCGGTCCAGGTGGATGATCTCCAGCATATCGTCCAAAAGCTGGCCCGCCTTGCCCACAAAGGGCACGCCCTGCTCGTCCTCATGCTGTCCCGGCCCTTCGCCGATGAACAGGATCTCCGCCGTTTCGCAGCCGTCTCCAAACACCACATTCGTCCGGGTGTCCGCCAGGGCGCAGCCCCGGCAGGCGGCGCACTCACTTTTCAGGATCTCCCAGCTATCCGCCATGGTCCGTCTCCCCTCTCCTTTTGCTGATACAGCCACAGTTTACCACAGCCGCTCCTTTGATGCAAGATACATAAGAGCGTGTGCCGCCGTCCATACTGTGTGAGGAAATGGAGGGATGGCATGGCGGTGTGGCTCTGGCGATTCTGGGTGTTCAGCCTTTTGGGGTGGGGGCTGGAGCGGCTGTTCGCCGCCGTGACCCATTCGCCGGTCCAGCGGCGGCGGTGTCTGCTCTTTGCCCCCCTCTGCCCGGTATACGGGTTTGGCATGGCGGCGGTGCTGGCGCTGCCGCCTTCTTTTCTGACCGGGTGGCGGCTGTACTTTTGGGGAGCGCTGGCGGCCACGGCGGTGGAATATCTCTATCATTGGCTGGGAGAGGCGGCGCTGGGCCTCCGCTTCTGGGATTACAGCCGTCTGCCGGGAAATCTCCGAGGACGGGTGTGTCTCCCCTTCTCCCTGGCCTGGGGAGCGCTGCTGTACCCGGCGGTAGGGCTTGTGGGGGCTGTGGACGCCCTGGCGGAGCGGGTGCCGCCGGTCCTCACCTGGCTTTTGCTGCTGTTCTTTACCGCCGATGGTGTCTGTTCCGTGTGGTTTTTGGCGGTGACCCACGATCTGGAGGCCCTGCGCCGTGCCCACTGGAGAGGGCGCTGAAACGGTTGCGTCTTTTCGGATTTTCCGCTATACTGGTGGCAACGACGAAACAGGCGCTCACGCGCCGGGAAAGGCGGATATGATGGAACGCTCCTCCGGGATCTTACTGCCCCTGTTTTCCCTGCCCTCGCCCCATGGCATCGGCACCATGGGCCGCGCGGCTTACGAATTTGCCGATTTTCTCCACGCTGCCGGACAGCGGTACTGGCAGTTGCTGCCCCTGGGTCCCACAGGCTACGGCGACTCCCCCTACCAGAGCTTTTCCAGCTACGCCGGAAATCCCTATTTCATCGACCTGGACCTGCTGGCGGAGGATGGACTTTTGACCCAGGAGGAGATCGACGTCTGTCACTGGGGCGATGATCCCCGGCAGGTGGACTACGGCGCGGTGTATGAAAGCCGCCTGCCCCTTCTTGCCAAGGCAAAGGAGCGGGGCTGGCAGCGGGACCGGGAGGCCGTGGCGGCCTTTGAGGCGGAAAATCAGGGCTGGCTGCCGGATTACGCCCTGTTTATGGCGCTGAAGCGGCATTTTGACATGAGATCCTGGCAGATGTGGCCGGAGGAGGACATCCGCCTCCACCGTCCTGAGGCCGTGGCCCGCTGGCAGGCCGTTCTGCGGGAGGAAATTGAGCTTTACACCTATCTCCAGTTCCTCTTTTTCCGGCAGTGGGGCGCTTTGAAAGCTTACATCAACAAGCTGGGCATCCGGCTCATCGGCGATGTGCCTATTTATGTGGCCATGGACTCTGCCGATGTCTGGGCGGAGCGTGCCATGTTCCAGTTGGACAGTCAGGGCTTTCCCACGGAGGTGGCTGGGGTCCCGCCGGATTATTTCTCTGAAAATGGGCAGCTCTGGGGCAATCCCCTTTACGATTACGAGGCCATGAAGCGGGACGGATACGGCTGGTGGATCCGCCGGATCGGCGGGGCGGCACGGCTTTACGATGTGATCCGTATCGACCACTTCCGGGGCTTCGCCAGCTATTGGGCCGTGCCTTATAGGGAGAGCACCGCCAAACACGGCCGCTGGGTCACCGGCCCCGGCATGGATCTGGTGGGCACCCTTACCGGCTGGTTCCATGGGATCTCCTTTATTGCCGAGGATCTGGGCCAGCCGGCGCCGGATGTGACGGCGCTGCTGGAGCGCTCCGGTCTGCCGGGGATGCGGGTGCTGGAATTTGCCTTCCCACCGGGGCAGAACAGCCCCTATCTGCCCCACAACTGCGTGGAAAACTGCGTGCTTTACACCGGGACCCACGACAATGCCCCCCTGGCTTTGTGGCGGCGGGAAGCGGAGGCGGAGGAGATCGCCTTCGCGGGGCGGTATCTGGGACTGAATGAGCGGGAGGGCTTCAACGCCGGGGTGATCCGGGGCGGCATGGCCACACCGGCGGGACTGTTCATCGCCCAGGCTCAGGACTGGCTGGAGTTGGGGCAGGGCTGCCGGGTCAACACCCCCGGCACCGACCGGGACAACTGGCGCTTCCGGCTCCTGCCCGGTGAGACCTCCCCCGCTCTGGCGGAACGGATCCGGGAGAGCACCCAGATCTATGGGCGGATGTGAGTTTTGAAAAGTTGACGCATCAAGGCAAAATAAAAGGAAAACGGTCCCGGCGCTTACGCGCCGGGACCGTTTTTCACTTGAGATAAATGCCTTATGCCTGGGGAGCGGCGGCTTCCTCCGCGGCCTTCTTGGCAGCGGCAGCCTTCTCAGCCTGGGCCTTCTTGATGGCCTTGTACTTTTCCTTCTCCTCAGCGGTGGCGATGGGCAGGATAGCGTCCCGGGGGCAGACCTTGGTGCAGAGCTTGCAGCCCACGCACTTTTCAT
>CAZFJB010000060.1:0-7160 GCA_964519775.1 uncultured Oscillibacter sp. | reverse complement strand
GCGGGCATCTCCTCCACCGTCAGCTTGTCCAGCAGCTTGCGGCGGGCCGTGGCCTGCTTGGACTTGGACTTGTTGGCGGAGAAGCGCTGGATGAAGAGCTGCAGTTCCTTGATCTTCTCCTCGTTCTTGCGGTTCTGGTCCTTCATCATCTTTTGGACCATCTGGCTGGACTCGTACCAGAACTCATAGTTGCCCACATACATCTTGATCTGGCCGTAGTCCACGTCCACGATGTTGGTGCAGACGGTGTTGAGGAAGTGACGGTCATGGCTGACCACCAGGATCAGGCTCTCGCACTCCATCAAAAAGTCCTCCAGCCACTCGATGGCCTGGATATCCAGATGGTTGGTGGGCTCGTCCAGCAAAATGATGTCCGGCTTGCCGAAGAGCGCCTGGGCCAGCAGCACCTTCACCTTTTCCTTGGCGGTGAGGGTGGACATCTCGCTGTAGAGAATGTCGTTGGAAAGGCCAAGGCCCTGGATCAGGCGGGAGACGTCAGATTCGGCCTCCCAACCACCCATTTCGGCAAATTCGCCCTCCAGCTCAGAGGCCCGCACGCCGTCTTCATCGGTGAAGTCCTCCTTTTCATAAAGGGCGTCCTTCTCCTTCATGATGTCGTAGAGCCGCTGGTTGCCCATCATCACCGTGTCCAGCACGGTGTAGGCATCGTACTGGAAGTGATCCTGCTTCAGAATGGACATCCGCTCCTCCTTGGGGATGATGACCTCTCCGGTGGTGGGCTCCAGGTCGCCGGAGAGGATACGCAGGAAAGTGGACTTGCCGGCGCCGTTGGCGCCGATGATGCCGTAGCAGTTGCCGGGAACGAATTTCAGGTCCACATGCTTGAAAAGCGTCTGGCCGCTGAAGTTCATGCTTACGTCGTTGACTGTGATCATGTTGGTTCCTTTCATTTCAGGAACGGCCCGGAGGCAGTTCCGCGTTTTTCGTCAAGTTCCGCGCCGCGCAAGAAAAAGCGACGGCCGGAAGCCGTCGTTCCCCGCGGGCCGCGCGGGCGCGGCGCAAAGTACATCCTATTATGTTGGCTTTCGCCTGTTTTGTCAAGCCCGGAGTTTCCATTTGCCCCATTTTGATGGTTTTTCATGCGGAAATAAGAACAAAAAGGCTGGCGCCGTAGTCGGTGCCAGCCTTTTTCCTTATAAAAGTGGGAGATCAGTCCGGCGGCTGGTCGGGGTTGTAGGAGTCGATGCGCTCCTTGGCCTCCCGCCCCTGGCGCAGCAGTTCCTCCATCCGCGTCAGATCCTCCGACTCAATGGCGTCCCGCAGCTCGGTGATATTGCCCACCAGCCGGTCGATCTCCGACAAAAGTGCCTCCCGGTTCAGGGCGAACAGTTCCGTCCATACCTTTTCATTCAGGCAGGCGATGCGGGTCATGTCCTTATAGCTGCCGCCGGTGTAGCCCACATAGTTGACGGACACCGGGCTTTTGACATAGTTGTTGGACACCACATGGGCCAACTGAGAGGTATGGGCGATCATCTGGTCGTGCATCTCGGCGGTGCAGACCCGCACCATGCCGAAGCCCACCTGCTTGAAAAGAGCCGTCAGGGCCTCGATGTCCCCCTCGGCGGTGGCCTTGGTGGGGACCAGGATCATGCTGCTGCCCTGATACAAGTCGGCAAAGGAGCGCTCATAGCCCGCCTTGGCAAGGCCCGCCATGGGGTGACCGCCGGTAAAACGGATACCGTATTCCAGCGCCACCGGCTCCACCGCCTGGACGATACTGCTCTTCACACCCACCAGATCCACCACCTGGGCTCCCTTTTTCATGGTGGGGATCACCTTTTTCAAAAAGTCGATGGTGGCCTGGGGATACAGCGCCGGGATCAGCAGGTCACACCGGGAGAGGATGTCCTCATCGGCGATGCCGTCGATAGCTCCCTCCCGCAGCGCCGCCTCAGCAATGGTCACCGTCCGGTTCCAGCCATAGACCGCGTAGTCGCTGTATTCCTTGAATGCCTTGGCCATGGAGCCGCCGATCAGGCCCAGACCGGCGATGACCACGATCTTTTTCGCCTCCCGCTTCCGCTCTTCCTTTTCAATAATGATAAAGTCCGTGGCGTTGGTGGGGTCGTCCTCCAGATCCTCCCGCAGTAAGTGGAGGCCGAAGGCCTCACCGGCGTTTTTGCGGCAAAGCACGCCGGTGTCGGCGGGCAGGGTACCATCGGCAAGATAGCGGGCGCCGATGGCGGTGTCCTCGATCTCCTCCTGGGCCGCGGCGGGGAACTCCCGGGCCAGTGTTTCCTTGCACTGGGCCAGGGCCTGGGGGTGAGAGGCAATGACCCGAGGCTGGGTCACAGAGGGGTCCTTGACAAAGAGGCAGTGGTGGATGGGCAGGCACAGCGCCGCCGCCAGGTGATAGGTAAGGCCCGTCAGCGCCTCCTCCGTCTCCCGGACGAAGCCGGCGATGTGGTTGCGGGAGGCCATGACACCGTAGTCGATCTCGCCGGCTTTCAGCGCGTCCACCACGCCTTTGGAGCTGACCAGGGGGACGTACTCTACGTCCGTCATCCCCTGGGTCACGGCAAAGCCGATACTTGCCGCCTCGGAATTGCTGTCGGCAATGCCCTGATAGCCGATCTTGATTCTTCTTGCCATCACTTCACCTGAGAGGCATCATATTCGCCCACGCTCTTGGCGATGATGAGGTTGGCTGCCACGTCACCCTCCACGTTCATGGTGGTGAAAGCCATATCCAGCAGACGATAGAAGCCGCTGATGGGGCCCATCAGGTCCATGGGCAGGCCCAGGATGGACAGGAAGGACGCGCCCAGCACCACGCCGCCGCCGGGGATGCCGGGGGCCGCCATGTTGATAAGGGTGGCCACGAAGATCAAAAACACGATGGTGCCGAAGGGCAGGTTGATGCTGTAGAAATCAGAGACGAATACGGCCAGGCAGCAGAAAGAGCAGGCACCGCCGCACATATTGATGGTGCAGCCCAGAGGCAGGGTGAACTTGGAGATGCCCTCGGGCGCTTTCAGATCCTCCATGCTCACATTGATGGTGGTGGGCAGGGTGGCGGCGGAAGAGGTGGTGGAAAGGGTCACCAGGGCGATCTTGCCGCAGGCCTGTAAAAATTTCTTCACCGGCACTTTGGTATACAGGCAGGTGGGCAGCACCATCACCAGGAAGAACACCACGATGCAGCACAGCCAGCAGGTGGCGATGTACTTGGCCAGCGCGCCGAAGATGCCGGCACCGTACTGGGCCACGGAATAGGCCATCAGGGACATGACGCCGATGGGAGAGACTTCCATAAAGTAGCTGAGCATTTTGAAAAACGCCTCACTGAGGCTGTTCATAAAGTCCAGCACCGCCTTGCCCTTCTCGCCGATGCTCAGGATCGCCACGGCAAAGACCACAGCAAAGAGGATCACCGGCAGGGTATCGCCGTTAGCCGCGGCCTTGATAATGTTGGAGGGCACCACGTTGGAAAGGAAGCTGGTGATGGTGGGAGAGGTGATGGTCCCCTCATACACCGGGGGATTGTCAAACACGGTGCCAAGACCCGGCCGGATGGTCCAGGCGATGGCCAGGGACACCACGGAGGACACCACGAACATCAAAACGTACAGCGCCACGGTGCGGAAGCCCACTTTGCGCAGCAGCGCGCCGTCCTGAATGTTGGCGATGCCGCCAAAGACCGCGCAGAATACGATGGGGATGATCATCAGCTTGATGAGGTTGAGATAGAGATCGCCCACGATCTTGGTGGCGATGCTCAGCTCCGGCAAGATCAGGCCGCACACAATGCCCAGCACAAAGCCCAGCATCACCCGCAGGAACAGGTTTTCTTTCTTCATGAGTGTTTTCATTTGCTTTCTCCTCCTTACACAGCGGGCCGCGTATGGCGGTCCGACTCTGTCTGTGTTCCTATTATAATCACGGACAGGCACGGACGCAAGACGCTTTAAAGCGATTTATCTATTTTCGTCGTTTTACTCATTTAAAGCAGCAAACTCATGTATATTTTGTCAGGTTTATGCGCAAACTATTCGCTCCAGCGGCCCCCGAAACGGCGCCGGCCAGCCTCTTTCAGACTATTATTTAATATAGGTATCCCCCGAATTTCACTGTTTTTCTGTGATCGCGCTCTTTTTGTTTCCGATATGCGGACATTTTCCTATTTTTATGTCTTTGTTGTCCGTGAGTTGTTGACAACTGCGCCTATATTGTGTATGATGCTATGTAGACTTTGCAATCTCTTGCAAAAAAACAAAACTGGAGGCTTGTATGAAAAGATTTCTGAGCAGCCTGCTGGCGCTGACCATGGCCCTGAGCCTGGTGGCCTGCGGCAGCAGCAAGAACCCCACCCCCAACACCGGGGACAGCGGCAAGACCGAAGCTCCCGCTGAGACTCCCGCCGAGACCCCCGCTGAGGAGGCCATCCACATCGGCATCGTCACCGGTTCCGTCTCTCAGTCTGAGGACGACCGCCGCGGCGCTGAGGCGTTCCAGGCCAAGTATGGCGAGGAGAACGTCGCCCTGGCCATCTACCCCGACAACTTCACCGAAGAGCTGGAGACCACTATCCAGACCATCGTGAACCTGTCCGCTGACCCCGACATGAAGGCCATCATCGTCAACCAGGCCGTTCCCGGCACCACCGAGGCCTTCCGCAAGATCAAGGAGACCCGCCCCGACATCCTCTGCATCGCCGGTGAGGCTCATGAGGATCTGCCCGAGATCGGCTCCGCCGCTGACCTGGTCTGCAACAACGACTTCGTCGCCCGTGGCTACCTGATCATCCGCACCGCTCACGAGCTGGGCTGCGACACCTTCGTCCACATCTCCTTCCCCCGTCACCTGGCCTACGAGACCATGAGCCGTCGTATCGCCGTCATGCAGGCTGCCTGCGAGGAGTTCGGCATGGAGTTCAAGATGGAGACCGCTCCCGATCCCACCTCTGACGTTGGCGTTGCCGGCGCTCAGGCTTACATTCTGGAGAAGGTGCCCGAGTGGGTCGCCAAGTACGGCGAGAACGCCGCTTACTTCTGCACCAACGACGCTCACACCGAGCCCCTGCTCAAGCAGCTCCTGGAATACGGCGGCTACTTCATCGAGGCCGACCTGCCCTCTCCCCTGCTGGGCTATCCCGGCGCTCTGGGCATCGATCTGACCGAGGAAGCCGGCGACTTTGAGAAGATCCTGGCTAAGGTCGAGTCCGCCATCAACGAAAAGGGCGGCGCCGATCACTTCGGCACCTGGGCTTACTCCTATGGCTACGTCACTTCCGCCGGCCTGGCCGAGCACGCTATGAACGTGATCAAGGGCGAGAGCGAGCTGTGCGACATCGATGACATCTCCAAGGCCTATCAGGTCTACTCTCCCGACGCTGCCTGGAACGGCTCCAACTACACCAACGCCACCACCGGCGTCAAGGCCGACAACACCTTCCTGGTGTATCAGGATACCTATATCATGGGCAATCCCGGCCACTTCATGGGCTCCACCTCTGTTGAGGTCCCCGAGAAGTACTTCACTGTGAAGTAAGCAGCTTCTTTTCTTGATGATTCAAAACTGAGGGGGAGAGGAGATCCTCTCGCCACCACCGGCGTCAAGGCCGACAACACCTTCCTGGTGTATCAGGATACCTATATCATGGGCAATCCCGGCCACTTCATGGGCTCCACCTCTGTTGAGGTCCCCGAGAAGTACTTCACTGTGAAGTAAGCAGCTTCTTTTCTTGATGATTCAAAACTGAGGGGGAGAGGAGATCCTCTCCCCCCTCTTATTAGGTAGGGTATCTTATGGAAAACAATACTGCTCCCCTGTTGGAAATGCGCAATATCAAGAAGGACTTCTTCGGCAACCAGGTCCTCACGGACATCAACTTCACCCTGAAGGCAGGCGATGTGCTGGGCCTGGTGGGCGAAAACGGCGCCGGTAAATCCACGCTGATGAAGATCCTCTTTGGTATGGACGTCATCCGGGAAACCGGCGGCTACGGCGGCGACGTCCTCATCAACGGTGAAAAAGTCACCTTCAACACCCCCTTTGACGCGCTCAATGCCGGTATCGGCATGGTGCATCAGGAATTCTCTCTGATCCCCGGCTTCTCCGCCGCGGAAAACATCGTTCTCAACCGTGAACCCCAGAAGAAAAACGTCATCTCCGAAGTGTTCGGCCCCCGGCTGAACACCATTGACTATAAAAAGCTGGACAAGCAGGCGGAGGACGCCATCGCCAAGATGGGCGTCCAAATCGACCGGAACATGGTCATCAGCGATATGCCTGTTGGTCACAAGCAATTCACCGAGATCGCCCGGGAGCTGAGCAAGGACCAGCTCAAGCTGCTGATCCTGGACGAGCCCACCGCCGTTCTGACGGAAAAAGAGGCCTCTGCCCTGCTGGACTCCATCCGCGGTATGTCCGCCCGGGGCATCGCCGTTATCTTCATCACCCACCGTTTGCAGGAGATCCTGAACGTGTGCAACAAGGTGGTCATCATGCGGGACGGCTATGTGGTCAAGGACGTGCCCGCCGCCGAGACCAATGTGGACGAGATCACCAAGTCCATGGTGGGCCGCAGCGTGGACATCAGCGCCGCCTCCCATCGGGACATCCAGGATCACTCCGACGCCAGAAACATCATGTCTATCCGCAAGCTGTGGGTGGATATGCCCGGTGAAACGGTGCGCAACGTGAATCTGGACATCAAAGAGGGCGAGATCCTTGGCATCGGCGGTCTGGCCGGCCAGGGCAAGCTGGGCATCCCCAACGGTGTCATGGGCCTGTACGAGGCCGGCGGCACCGTGGAGTTCGACGGCAAGCCCATCCCCCTCAACAATCCCCGGAAGTGCCTGGACGCCCAGCTTGCCTTCGTCTCCGAAGACCGCCGCGGCGTGGGACTGCTGCTGGATGAGTCTCTGGAATGGAACGTGGCCTTCCCCGCCATGCAGATCCACAACGATTTCCTGAAGAAGTATGGCCCCGTCACCTGGCGTGACAACAAGGCCATCCGGGAAGTGACGGAAAAGTATATCGACGAGCTGAAGATCAAATGCACCAGCTCCAAGCAGAAGGCCAAGGAACTCTCCGGCGGCAACCAGCAGAAGATCTGCCTTGCCAAGGCCTTTGCACTGAACCCCAAGTTCCTCTTTGTTTCCGAGCCCACCCGGGGCATCGACGTGGGCGCC
>CAZFJB010000059.1:0-7176 GCA_964519775.1 uncultured Oscillibacter sp. | reverse complement strand
ACATCCCTTTTGGTACGCCGTGAGGGATTCGAACCCCCGGCCTTCTGGTCCGTAGCCAGACGCTCTATCCAGCTGAGCTAACGGCGCATACTGTCTCGTTTCAAACAGCTTAGTTAGAATAACACATTCTTTTTGAAAATGCAAGCCCTTTTTTAAAAAAATTACCACTTTTTTTCAAGGGCTTGTCATACGGTCCGCATTTTGCTATAATAATGAAAATTACAGCGGAAAAACGCGGAAAGCGGTGTGAATATGGAGCGAAATGCCATTAAAACAGTGACGTTCGGAGGATTCGACAAAGCGGATGTTGCCCGGTACATCGAGCAGCTTTCCCAGGAGGCGGAGACTCTCCGCAGGGAGCGTGAGGAGCTGCGGGAGCAGGCGGCAGTGCTGGAAGCGGAGGCGGCGGCCCTGCGGGAGCAGGTCGCGGAACTGAGCGAGGCTAAAGAACTGCTGGAAGCGGAGGCGGAGCGGCTGCGCCCCCTGGAGGGCGAGGTCGCCGGGCTGCGCAAAGAACTGGAGGCGCTGCGCCCGGACGCGGAGGCCCACGCCCGCCTGCGGGAACAGGTGGGCGCCATTGAGTGCGAGGCCCGGCAGCGGGCGGCGGAGATGGAGGCCCGCCGGGCAGATCAGACCCGCCGAGCGGCGGAACGGTTCCGCCAGCAGTATCAGGCGGTGATGAGCACCTTTGAGAGCGCCTCTGCCCACATGACGTCAGAGCTGCGGAAAATGGAAGTGGCCCTGGCACAGCTCCCCAGAGCCATGGATCAGACCGGCGTGGAGCTGGACCGGCTGACGTTGGAGCTGAAAAAGCCCGACCGGGCAGAAGATACCAAAAAGTGAAAATTATAACAAAAACACAGACGTATCACGGCGTCTGTGTTTTTTCTTATAAAAAGTGGAAAGATTGGATGGGAGATGAGAAAAGCGCCCGGAGCGGGCGAAGGCCACACCGGACGCAAAACAAAAAATTCAAGCTAATTTTACCATGGAAGCCCTTAAAAAGGAATATGGATTTTAGCAAAAAAGCGAGCGCGGGAGATGACGCTTTCTTATGCAAATGTAGAGAAGTGCCTAAATTTGGCAAATGACCTTGTTTTCTCAAGTTAGATAACTTATACTCAAATTTGAGACAACGATGACGATCGCCCGGCCTGGAAGAAAACATACCGCCGGGGCGAAAGAAAAGGGAAGAGAGGAGGACAGCGGGACTATTTGCCCCCTGAGCGCTAAGAACACGCAAAAAGCGCCGGGAGACGGACAGGGAAAGACTTTGAACGTGCAAGGAGAGAAGGTGAAAAAAACGATGTCTTTAGAGGCGATCAGACAGATCACGGAAACGGAACAGGCCAATCAGACCCGCCGGGCTGAGGTTGAAGCGGAAGCCAGAAGGCTGACGGCGGAGGCGGAACGTGCCGGACAGGCGCGGCTCGCCCAGGTCCGGGCCGACGCGGCGGAAGCGGGAAAGCGTTTGCTGTCCCAGGCGGAGGAACGGGCCGAAGAACGGAGCCGTGAGATCATGCTGGCGGCGGAGGAAGAGTGCGCGCGGCAGCGCAGGCAGGCAGAGGAAAAGCTGGATGCCGCCGCTGAGTTTATCGTAGAAAGGGTAGTGAAGCACTGAGATGGCCATTGTCAAGATGAAAAAACTCCATGTTGTCGCAATGGCGGATCAAAAGGAAACACTTTTGAAAGGACTGCTGCGGTTGGGCTGTGTGGAGCTCACCTGGCCGGAGGAGGCGCTGGCTGACCCCCAGTGGGCGGCGCTGTTCCGGCGGGAGGAATCCGCACTGGCCCAGCGAAAGGCGGAGCTGACAGATGTGAGCGCGGCGCTGGAGGCCATCGGCACTTACGCCGGGATGAAGGACGGGCTGTTCATTCAGCGCCATCCCATCACGGAGGAGGACTTCCTGGCCGCCGGGACCACGGAGCGGGGCGAGGCGGTCTGCAAGGCGGTCTGGACCCAGCTTGAGGCGCTGAACCGTGCCCGGAGCGAGGAGAGCCGCCTCACCGCCCGGATCGCCGCGCTGCGGCCCTGGGAGGAGCTGGATCTGCCTCTGGAGCGGACCGGCACCGCCCATACCATCTTCCGCATGGGCGTTTGCCCGGCGCAGACAGATGTGGGCGCTGTCCGGGCGCGGCTGGACGCGGAGGGCCTTGCGTCGGAACTCTATGAGATCAGCGCCGACAAGATGCAAAAGTATTTGCTTGTGATCATGCACCGCGACGATGAGGAAAAAACCCAGGAGCTGCTGCGGCCCTGCGGCTTCAGCGCCGTGACCTTCCCGGGTCTGCAAGGGACCCCGGCGGAAAATATCCGACAGTTGGAGCGGGAGGCGGAGGCAGCCCGGTCCGCAATGGCGGAGGCGGAAGCCGCCATCGCCGCCAACGGAAAAAATCGGGATGCTCTGCGGATCTACGCGGACCGGCTCCGGGCGGAGGCCGCCAAGGAGGAGAGCGCCCAGCGGCTGCTGACGGATGAAACGGTCCTGTTCTTCCAGGGCTGGGTCCCTGAGGAACGGGAGGAGGCCGTGGCCGCGTTTCTGGCGGAACACGGCTGCGCCTGGGAGACCATGGACCCCACGGAGGAGGAGATCCCCGACGTGCCGGTGCAGCTGAAGAACAACTGGCTGACAAAGCCCCTGAGCATGGTGACGGAGATGTATTCCCTCCCGGCATACAACAATGTGGACCCAAACCCGCTGATGGCGCCGTTTTTCATTTTGTTTTACGGCATCATGATGGCGGACATGGGCTACGGGCTTTTGATGCTCCTGGCGGGGCTTTTCGTGACGAAGAAGTACCGTCCCAAGGGCACCATGGAATATTTCTTCGGACTGATGACCCTCTGCGGTGCCAGCACCTTTATCATGGGGGCCATTACCGGCGGCTTCTTCGGAGACTTCCTGACCCAGGCGGTGAAGATCACCACCGGGCGGGACTTCGCCCTGCCGGCCCTGTTCACCCCGCTGGACGATACGCTGATGATCCTCATCGGCTCCATGGCCCTGGGTCTGGTGCAGATCGTCACCGGCATGGCCATCAGCTTCATCCGTAAGGTGAAGGCGGGCCAGGTCATGGACGCCGTGTGGGAAGAAGTAACGTGGTGGATCGTATTCGCCGGCCTGGGCTTCATGGCTCTGGGCATGACGAACCTGGTGCTGTATGTGGGACTTGCCATGGTGATCCTTGGCCCGGTGCTGACCAACAAGGGCCTGGGCAAGATCACTGGTGTGTTCGGTTCCCTCTATAACCACATCACCGGGTATTTTGGAGACATCCTCTCCTACTCCCGGCTCATGGCACTGATGCTGGCGGGCAGCGTCATCGCCCAGGTGTTCAACACCCTGGGGGCTATTCCCGGCAACATCGTCATTTTCGTCATTATCTCCATGGCGGGCAACGCGCTGAACTTCGCGCTGAATCTGCTGGGCTGCTACGTTCACGATCTGCGGCTCCAGTGCCTGGAGTATTTCGGCAAGTTCTATGAGGACGGCGGACGTCCCTTCCGGCCTCTGGCGGCAGAGACCAAATACGTTGATATTGTCAAATAAAATCACTTTCGAGGAGGAACCTTATTATGACTGACATGAATGCTTTGATCGAGATGCAGCAAAGCCTCACTTTCCTGGGCAGCATCGGCGGCCTGGCTCTGGCCCTGCTGGGCGCGGGCCTGGCGGCAGTACTTTCCGGCATCGGCTCCGCCAAGGGCACCGGTATCGCCGGCGAGGCGGGCGCGGGCCTTCTGTGCCAGGACCCCGGCAAATTCGGCAAGATCATGATCCTGCAGGTCATCCCCGGCACCCAGGGCCTTTACGGTCTGGTGGTCTGGTTTTTCGCCATTTTCCGCATGGGCCTGCTCTCCGGCACGCTGCCCCAGCTGACCATCGCCCAGGGAATGCAGTACCTGGTGGCCTGCCTGCCCATGGCGTTGGGTGGCCTGTTCTCCGCTATCGCCCAGGGCCGCGTGGCCGCCGCCTCCATCAACATCCTGGCCAAGAAGCCTGACGACTGGTCCAAGGGCATGGTGCTGTGCATCACCGTGGAGTTCTACGCCATCCTCTCTCTGCTGGCCTCCATGCTGATGATCATCAATATCAGCGCCTGATCCCTGCGGAAAGGGGATTTTTGAACATGAACGGAATGGATACCATCATCCGGCGGCTCAATGACGACGCCCAGGCGGAGTCGGAGGCCGTTCTGGAAAAAGCCCGGCAGGCGGCTTCGGAGATCACTGCCCGCTATGAGGCCGCGGCGGCCCGGGAGACCGAGGAGCTGACGGTCCGGAACCAGCGGGCCGCGGCGGAGCGGGAAGAGCGCCTTGTCAGCGCCGCTCAGATGGAGGGGCGCAAGAAAGTGCTGGCCGCCAAGCAGACGGTAATGGACGCGGTCTATGACCGGGCTCTGGAAAAATTGCGGGGCCTGCCCCAGGAACGGTATGTCGCCGTGCTGGCGGAGCTGCTGACCCAGGCGGCCCCCCAGGGCCGGGGGACGGTGCTCTTCTCCGCTGAGGACCGTGAGAGCGTCGGCCCGGCGGCGGTAGAAGCGGCCAACGGAAAGACCGGCGGCACTCTGACTGTGGCGGAGGAGACGGCCAATATCCCCGGCGGCTTCATCCTGAAAGACGGCAGCGTGGAGGTCAACTGCGCCTTTGATACCCTGATCCGCCTGCAAAAGGCGGAAACGGCGGGACAGGTGGCCCGGCAGCTCTTTGGATAAGGAGGGGACACGTTGGCTAAGATCAAGGATACCGATTATCTGGCCATCTCCGCCCGGATCCGGGCCATGGAGACCACACTGCTGACGGCGGAGCGGATGGATCAGCTTCTGGACTGCCGCGGCGATGCCGAGGTCACCCGGCTTCTGGAGGAGTGGGGCTATCCGGATCTGGACCCCGCCCGTCCTGAGGCGATGGACGCGGCGCTCTCCGCCGCCAGAGAGGCCCTGCTGGCCGATCTGGGCTCCAGTGTGCCGGACGCCGGATATATCGACATTTTTAAACTGAAATACGACTATCACAATGTAAAGACTCTGCTGAAGGCCGCCGCCGTGGGAACGGACCCGGCTCGGATGCTGATGGATCTGGGCCGTGTCCCGGCGGAGACGCTACGGGAGACCGTGGAGACCGGCGCCCTGGACGCCCTTCCCGGCACGCTGCCGGAAGCCGTCGCTGAGGCCAAGTCCGTTCTGGACACCACCCGGGACCCCCAGCTCAGCGACATCGTGCTGGACCGCTGGATGTACGCGGACATGGCCCAAACAGCGGAGGCCACAGGCAGCGCCTTCCTGGCAGGCTATGTTGCCGCTCAGATCGACGCGGCCAATCTCCGCAGCCTGATCCGCACCCTGCGGATGGGCAAGAGCGCGGACTTCCTGAGAAGCGTGCTGCTTTTCGGCGGCGAGATCGAACCGGAAAGCATTTTGAAGCTGGCGGCGGAGGATGGCCGGGGCCTGACGGAGCTTTACGGCCCCACCCGTTTCGCCCCGGCGGCGGAAGCGGGGGCGGAGGCCTTGAACGGCGCACCCCTGACGGAGTTTGAAAAGCGCTGCGACGACGCGGTGGCTGACTATCTCTCCGGGGCGGGGATGATCCCCTTCGGGGAAGCGCCGCTGCTGGCGTATCTGGCTGCCCGGGAGACAGAGTCCACCAATATCCGCATCCTGCTGATGGGCCGGGCAGCCGGTCTGCGGCCGGAGATCATCCGCTCCCGCCTGCGGGAGACCTGCGTGTAAGGAGGGAAGAACATGGCAATGACCTATTCCATCGCCGCTGTAGGCGATTGGGAGTCCGTCATGGGCTTCCGGGCCCTGGGGCTGGACACCTATCCGGTAACGGACGCGGAGGAGGCCCGCGGGACCATCCACGAGTTGGCAAAGACCGACTGCGCGGTGATCTATCTGACCGAGACCCTGGCAAAGGACATGGGAGACGTGCTGGAGCGCTACAAGGATCAGATCCAGCCCGCCATCATCCTGATCCCCGGCCGGGAGGGTTCCTTCGGCATCGGAAAGAGCAACATTCAGCGAGCCATCGAGCGGGCCGTGGGTGCCGACATTCTATAATTTGATTCAAGGGAGAGCAGGCTCCCCCTTGAGGAGCCCCCTGACGGTCCGCGGCAGCGCACTCACGTCCTGCGGCGTTCGCACGTTTGCGGACCGTAAAGTATATTTTGTCAGGCACAGAAGGTGAATTGTCCCGCAGGGGCAAGAGAAGCCCCTCTGGAGGGTGTCCTGACAAAATATGATCAAAAACAACATGGCGGAGAAGAATTTCCCCATGTTGGATATCCCCGTTTTACCCTTCTGCGAATCTGAAGAAAGAAGGTAATGAAAACTTGAGCGGTAAAGTTGTAAAAGTATCCGGGCCGCTGGTAGTGGCCACCGGCCTGGCGGACGCCAATATGTCCGACGTGGTGCGTGTCGGCCCCCAGCGCCTGATCGGCGAGATCCTGACCATGAAGGGGGATACCGCCAACATCCAGGTCTATGAGGAGACCTCCGGCCTTGGCCCCGGCGCGGTGGTGGAGACCACCGGCGCGCCCATGAGCGTGGAGCTGGGCCCCGGTATGATCGAGGGCATTTATGACGGCATCCAGCGCCCCCTGGAAAAGATCGTGGAGAAGGTGGGCGCCTGCATCACCCGCGGCGTGGAAGTCTCCGCCGTGGACCATGAGAAGAAGTGGGAGTTCCAGGCTGTGGCCAAGGTGGGCGACGCTGTCATCGGCGGCGATGTGCTGGGTACCGTGCAGGAGACTGCGGTGGTGCTGCACAAAATCATGGTGCCCCCTGCTATGAAGGGCGTGATCACCTCGATCCAGAGCGGCTCTTTCAACGTGACGGAGACCATCGCCACGCTGAAAACGGAGGACGGCAAAGAAGTGCCCCTGACCATGCTGCAGAAGTGGCCTGTCCGTGTGGGCCGGCCCTACACCCGCAAATATCCCCCCAAGCGGCCCCTTTGCTCCGGCCAGCGGATCATCGACACCATGTTCCCCATCGCCAAGGGCGGCACGGCGGCAGTCCCCGGCCCCTTCGGCTCCGGCAAGACCGTGGTGCAGCACCAGTTGGCCAAGTGGTCGGATGTGGACATCGTGGTCTACATCGGCTGCGGCGAGCGTGGCAATGAGATGACCGACGTTCTGCGGGAGTTCCCGGAGCTGAAGGACCCCCGCACCGGTG
>CAZFJB010000058.1:0-7213 GCA_964519775.1 uncultured Oscillibacter sp. | reverse complement strand
GCAGCCAGTCTGCCTGATACAGCCGGTGCTCCCGCAGCAGCGGCGGTTTTGTCTTCCGGGAGGGCAGCAGCGGGCTTTCCACCACCGGCACATAGGCGGAGAAAAAGACTCGCTTGAGCTGATAGCGGTCGTAGAGCCCCTGGGTCAGCCGCAGAATATGCAGATCACTGTCCGGTGTGGCTCCCACGATCATCTGGGTGCTCTGCCCCGCCGGAGCGAACTTGGGCGCGCGGCGGTATTTCACCAGTTCCTCTTTGTTCTGGGCCGCCCGGGCCTGGATCTGCCGCATGGGAGCCAGAATGGCGGCTTTGCTCTTGTCCGGGGCCAGGGTCCGCAGCCCCGCCTCGGAGGGCAGCTCGATATTGCAGCTCAGCCGATCCACCAGCAGCCCCAACTGCTCCACCAGCTCCGGCGCGGCGCCGGGGATGGCCTTGGCGTGGATGTAGCCGTTGAAACGGTAAGTCTCCCGCAGGATGCGGATAGCCCGGATCATCTGCTCCATGGTATAGTCCGGGTTTCGCAGCACGCCGGAGGAGAGAAAAAGCCCCTCAATATAATTCCGCCGATAAAAGCCGATGGTCAGCTCCGCCAGCTCCTCCGGAGTGAAGGAGGCCCTGGGCGTGTCGTTGCCGCGGCGGTTGACGCAGTAGGCGCAGTCGTAAACGCAGCAGTTGCTCATGAGCACCTTCAGCAGCGTGACGCACCGCCCATCGGCGGAGAAGGTGTGGCAGCACCCGGCGATGGAAGAGGACGTGTTGCCGATCATACCCTTCTGAAAGCCCCGCCGGCTGCCGCTGGACGTGCAGGCGGCATCGTACTTGGCGGCGTCCGTCAGTACGGTCAGCTTTTCCAGAAGATCCATTTTACCGGGCAGCGGCCCGGCGGCGGGGACGGCGGGCCGGGCGTTCAATGTAGTCCACGACGCGGAATACCTGTGCGGTCAGTGTGGCAACGCCCACCAGCGTGAAAAACAGCTCCCAAGTCATAGCAAGATCCTCCAATCGAACGGATGTTCTTTAACTGCTCCTATCATATATCGAACAAGCGTTCGTGTCAAGAGGAAAATCGAAAAAAGTCTAAAAAAATCTGCCCTTCTATGAGAGAGGGCAGATTTTTTAGCACGGCATGTATGTAAATGAAAACCACTTTACTGACACTCCGCCAGAGCGGACAGCAGATCGTCCACAGCCTCTTTCGGCGTGGCCCAGCTGGTGACGAAGCGGTAGAGTGCCGTCTCCTGGTCCAGGACCCGCTCCGCCTGGAATTCGAATCCCATGGCGGAGAGCTTGTCGGCGACAGCGGTTTTCATCACGGGGAACTGCTGGTTGGAGGGGGAGGGCACCGGGAACGCAAATCCCTGAGCCAGGAAGCCGTCCCGCAGACGGAAGGCCATGTCATTGGCGTGGCGGGCGATGTCGAAATACGACCCATCCGCCAGCAGCGCCTTGAACTGGAGCCCCAGCAGCCGGCCCTTGGCCAGCATGGCCCCCCGCTGCTTCATGTGCCAGCGGAAGTGGGGACAGGGGACGGTAAAGACCGCCGCCTCGCCAAAGAGGGCGCCATTTTTCGTGCCGCCGATGGTAAAGACATCCGTCAGGGCCGCCAAGTCCTGTAAAGTGAGATCACTTTCCGGGGATACCAGGGCGGAGCCCAGCCGGGCGCCGTCCAAAAACAGCAGCAGTCCGTGAGCGTCGCAGCATTGACGCAGGGCGGTCAGCTCCGCTTTGGTGTAGACGGTGCCGATCTCCGTAGTGTCGGAGATGTAGACCAGCTTCGGGGCCACCATGTGCTCCGAGCCGTCATGCCGGGCCAGGACCGCTTCCACCATGGCGGGGGTCACCTTGCCGTCCGGGGAAGTCTCCACGCAGACCTTGTGGCCGGTGGCCTCAATGGCGCCGGTCTCGTGGCAGTTGACGTGGCCGGTGTGGGCGGCGATCACTGCCTCATAGGGGGCCAGCAGGGAGGTGATGACCAGCAGATTGGTCTGGGTGCCGCCCACCAGAAAGTGGACGTCCGCCTCCGGCGCGGCGCAGAGGGAGCGGATCAGCGCCCGGGTCTCCTCACAGACAGGGTCCAGACCGTAGCCGCAGGTCTGGGTCAGGTTGCTGTCCAAAAGTGCCTGCATCACCAGGGGATGGGCCCCTTCACTGTAGTCGTTGCGGAAACTGTACATGGAAAAACCTCTTTTCTGTCATCAGATTGTTACGAGTTTGATGTTGAGATTTTACCACAAATCATGTATAGTATCAAGCTGAGAGAACAATCAAAAAAACGGAGGAAACTATCGATGAAAAAATTTTGGATGCTGACGCTGGCCCTGGCCCTTTGCGGCCTTCTGACCGCCTGCGGCGGCAGCAAAGTGGAGACGGAGAAGGACGTGGACCTGACCGCCTTTTACGGCACCCTGGCGGGGGAATACGGCTGGGGCGAGGATATGATGGATCTGGACAGCGAGATGCTGGCGATGTACTATCCCGGCCTGGGCGATGTGCCGGCCGAACAACTGCTGGCAAAAGCGCCTGTGATGTCCTACGCTGTCAGCGAGTATGTGTTCATGCGGTGCGGCAGCGGGGCGGACGCCGAAAAGGCGGCGGAGATTTTGCAATCCCGCATCGATGCCCAGGCCGGCGGCGACGCTTGGTATCCCGAGACGGTGGACCAGTGGAAGGCCGCGAAGGTCATCACCCACGGCAGCTATACCGCCATGATCGCCTCCGGCGAACATCAGGGGGAGATCGAGACGGCGTGGAACGCTTTATTCGCAGAATAATGGGTTAAGCATATTTACTTTACAGTGAGGAGGTGACAGCGTATGCGATTTAGCAGTCTGCCGTTTCTTTTCGGATTTCTGCCCATCACCCTGGCGGTGTATTTCGTCGTGCCGGCCAAATTTCGGAATCTGACGCTGCTGCTGACCAGCTTTGTATTTTACGGCTGGGGGGAGCCGGTGTATATCACCATCATGCTGCTGTCCATCCTCATTGACTATACCCACGGTCTGTTGGTGGAGAAATACCGGAGCCGGGACCGTCTGGCCCGCTGGTTCGTGGCGGAGAGCATGATTTTGAATCTGGGATTGCTGGGCTTTTTCAAATACTGGGACTTTTTCGCGTCGAACCTGTCTCTGCTGCCCGGTGTTTCCATCCCGGAGCTGGGGCTGCCGCTGCCTATCGGTATCTCCTTTTTCACCTTCCAGACCATGAGCTACACCATTGATGTCTATCGTCGGGACGCGCCGGCCCAGCGGAACATGATCTCCTTCGGGGCCTATGTGACCATGTTCCCCCAACTGGTGGCGGGACCCATCGTGCGCTATCAGGACGTGGCGGCGGAGATGGACTGCCGTGTCCATTCTACAGAAGCCTTTGCCGCCGGGGCCCGGCGCTTTACCGTGGGCCTTGCCAAAAAGGTTTTGCTGGCCAACAGCATCGGCGCACTGTGGGAGGCGGAGCTGGCGGCCCAGACTGCCGGGACGCTGACCGCCTTCGGCGGCTGGCTGGGACTGGCGGCTTACGGTTTTCAGATCTACTTCGATTTTTCCGGCTATTCCGACATGGCCATCGGAATGGGCTCGATGCTGGGCTTCCATTTCCCGGAAAACTTTGACTATCCCTATACCGCCGCCACTGTGACGGAGTTCTGGCGGCGGTGGCATATTTCCCTGACCACCTGGTTCCGGGAGTATCTCTACATCCCCCTGGGCGGCAGCCGGAAGGGGACGTGGAAGACAGTGCGGAATATTTTCATCGTCTGGTTCTGCACCGGCTTCTGGCATGGGGCAAGCTGGAATTTCATCCTGTGGGGACTGCACTTTTTCCTCTGGCTGATGCTGGAGAAATATGTTCTGCGGGACTGGCTGCAAAAGCTGCCGGGCTGGCTGCGCCACGGCTATACGCTGCTGGTGGTGTTCGGCGGCTGGGGCCTTTTCGCCATAGAGGATCTGGCGGTCTGCGGCGCTTATTTCAAAACCTGTTTCGGCGGAGCCGCGCTCTGGAGCGGGGCTGACGGCTACTATCTTCTGACCTATGGGCTGACGCTGGCGGCGCTAACTCTTGGCTCCACCCGGCTGGTCAAACATGGCTGGGACCGTTTGCCGACAAAGGCGCGGACCGTTCTGAGCCCGGTGCTGACGCTGGCGGGACTGGTGATCTGCACCGCCTATCTGGTGGACGGCAGCTATAATCCGTTTTTGTATTTCAGATTCTGAGAGGAGGGACCGGCATGGCAGGCAGGGGCCGCTTGACAACAGGGCTGTTCTGCGTCTTTCTGGTGGGACTGCTGACGTGGCACATTGCCCTGCCGGACCGGGACCGCTCGGAAACGGAGAACCGGACGCTGGCCCAATTCCCGGAATTTTCCTGGTCCGCCCTGAAAAGCGGACGTTTTACAGAGGGCGTAGAGGACTATTTCGCGGATCAGTTCCCCCTGCGGGACGGCTGGACAGGGCTGAAGGCCCGGTGCGAGCAGCTTTTGGGCAAGCGGGATTTCAACGGCGTCTACCTCTGCGGCGACACCCTGATCGCCCGGGTGGAGGAGCCGGAGGCGGCCCTGACAGAGCGGAATCTGGCAGCGGTGTCGGATTTTGCCGAAACCGTCCCGGGCAATGTGTTGCTGGGGCTGATCCCCTCGGCGGCGGAGGTCTGGAAGGACAAGCTGCCGGAGGGTGCGCCGACCTTTGACCAGGCGGCCTTTATCCGATCGGCGGCGGAGACAGGGGTGGACACGGTGGACCTGTTGACGACCCTGACGGACCACGCCGACGAGGCTGTCTACTACCGCACAGACCACCACTGGACCACTCTGGGGGCTTTTTATGGGACCAATGCCCTTTTGAACAGCCTTGGCAGAGAACCATTAAAGGAAAGTGACTTTACACCGGAAATCGCCAGCACCGATTTCAACGGCACCCTCTATTCCACCTCCGGCATCCACTGGCTGGCCCCGGACACCATGGAATACTGGGTGGAGGAGGACGGACTTTCCGTTACCACGTGGAAATCTGGAACAGAAGCGCCGGGGGTGCTGTACGAGCGGAGCTATCTGGAGAAAAAGGACCAGTACAGCTCCTTCCTGGGGGGCAATCAGCCTCTGTGCGTCATCGAAAGCCCGGCAGTCACCGATGGCGGCAAGATCCTGCTGATCCGGGATTCCTATGCCGACGCGCTGGCGCCCTTCCTGGCCCAGCGGTTCTCTGAGGTCCATTTGATGGACCTTCGGTATTACCACGCGTCTCCGGCAGCGTATATGGCGGAGCAGGGCATCGACACCGCCGTGGTGCTCTACAGCGCGGCGAATTTTATCTCTGATGAGAACCTGATCTATTTAAAATAGGGCATCAGGTGGGAGCTTCCCCTCATTTTGTTGCACAGAAGCCAAAATAGTTGACATAAAAACGGTGCTGTTCTGATGGGAACAGCACCGTTTTCAAATTCATATATCAGTTGAAATAAAAGACTTTGGATGCGGTACAGAGACACCGGGTCGGGGAGTTCACATAATTCTGAAGAAAAAATTGCCCCAACTGTCTGCGCCGTGAAAAGAGGCGAATTTTGGTTGTGCGAAAGTGTGGGTAAGAGCCTACTGTTTTCCCAAGACCTCCCGCCGGACATAAGCAAAGGCGGCGTCCTCCCCCTGGTCCCGAAGGATCAGCAGGATCTGCTCCAGCAGCGCGGCGGTGGCGGGGTGCATCAAAAGCCGCTTTTTCTGGCCCCGGAGGAAAAATTGATAGGGGTCCCCCGGCTGAAAGTCCTTGCCCCGGTAGACTTTGCTGGCGGCCAGCCGGTCGCAGAACATCTCCGCCACATATTTTTTCGGCATTTCCACGCCGGAGATGCCGCTGCCGTCCAAACCGTAGTCCGTCCAGTATTCAAAGTGGTGGCGGTTGCGGCCCTTGTGGTGCATCCAGGAGGCACTGTAGCCGTTGGCGGCCCGCTGGGCGTCGTTGGGACTGCGGTCTCCCTGAAAATACCGGACACCGGCCCAGAATTCCACTGGGGAATATTTGGACAGGTCGTGAGTCAGCCCCTGCCAGTAAAGCCCCAGGCGGAAGCAGTACCGCCGCACCAGCCGCCGGTGATGGTTCACTGTTTTCAAATGCTGCCAAAAACCGCCCATACAGCCTACCTCCCATCTGGATAATTACAAAGTATAACACAGTTTTCCGGAAAAAACGAGAGGGCGCGTATGGATTTTTTACCGCCGTTCAAACTATGGCGGAGGTGATGGGATGGAGGGCGGATTTTTTTCAGGTGGCCCGACGGGGGAAAAACTGCTGCCTGCCGGGATCGTGTGCCTGGAAGACGCCGGGGCGGTGTGCCGCCGGCGATGGGATCTGCTGGCGCTGACGGCAGCGGGATGCCGCCGCCTGGCGGACCGCCATTTGACGGCACGGGTGCTGCTTTTGCCGGGGGACTGCGCCCCGGGCCGCTTTCAGGCGGACAGGGTGGTGACTTACGGCCTCTCGCCCCGGGACAGCATCACCCTCTCCAGCCTTGCCCAGCCGGTGCTGTGTGTCCAGCGGACGCTGCCGCTGGTGTGGGGCGGGGAGCTGGAACCCCAGGAATTTCCCATGCCGACGGGGGAGACGGCGGAGCGCCTGCTGCCCTGGGCGGCGGCGCGGCTGCTGTGGACCGGCTCTCCCTACGCGTAGGGCGGCCCGGTCCTGGCCGATAGGGGTAGGGGCAGGCGGCGGGAGATGGGATGCAGTCAGGGAACGCTTGACATTGGGCGGAAAACCGATATAATATAAGGATGTATTTTGGCTGAAACGCGAAGATGAAGTCAGTTTCCCGAAACCGGAACAGAGAGAGGGGCACATGGTGGAAGCCCCTTGCCCACGCCGGGAAACAGCCGCTTCGGAGCGGCCCGCGGTGAGCGGGACGGGTCACGCCGTTACCGGTGGCTGAGATGCCCCTGCAAGCAGGGGATAATTAGGGTGGTACCGTGAAGCTGTGCTTCGCCCCTATGCCGGGGGCGGAGCATTTTATTTTTTGGAAAAGCAACGGTCTGCCGGCGGCAAAAGCCCTCTGCCGGACCCTTTGAAAATTCAGAAATTCATCATAGTTGGAGGAAAAAACCATGTCTCAATCCAAGAAGTACGGTGTCAACGAACTGCGGGAGATGTTCCTGAAGTTTTTTGAGACCAAGGAACACCTGCGCCTGCCCAGCTTTTCTCTGATCCCCCAGAACGACGCGTCCCTGCTGCTGATCAACT
>CAZFJB010000057.1:0-7254 GCA_964519775.1 uncultured Oscillibacter sp. | reverse complement strand
GCCGCCGGTTCCCTCTCTGCCCCAAACTGACTGAAAGCCGCCCATAAGGGCGGCTTTTTCTATGTGGCAATGTTCACCGCTGGCGCCGGCCAACGTTGTCTCCCGGTCCCTTGCCGCCGCGCGGCTGGCAAGAGCAGGACCGTCCGCCCACGGGTCCGGGGCGCGCTGCCGCTTTTGACCAGCATCACCGCGCCGCTGCCATTTTATCTGCTGTATTTTTTCTGAAAGTCAGTTTTCTTCCGCTGACAGAGAAAATGGACTTTTCGGATCTCAAGCTAAATCCTGAATGTTCATTTTATCCAACTCTTTCTTGCGGCGCTGCTTGCCACGGCAGGTAAAATAAACAGCCAGAAGAATGAACGTCGGGATATTCCCTAACAGCCAAACCAAAATCATTTGAACGATAAAGCCGGCGGTCACGCCCCTGGATGGCGCTGCCATATTAAGCGGATACAGTAAACCATAAAGAAATGTGATGATGGGCAATACGAGTCCCGGCCATTTGCTTTCTCGCTTAGATAAAAAGATCTGCAGCAAAATGCCCCCGACAAACAGGGCTAACGCAAAAATCAGGCTGACTGCAATTCTCATTTACTCGTTTCCTCCCTTAGCTTTTTTGTACTCGCTGATCAGCACCTTTGCGGTGTCAAAATCCAGCTTGTCATTGACAGCCAGCCTTTTGATGAGCGCGATATACGGCTCACTCTCCGTATCATCGCTTATTTTGATTTTCTGAATGAGTTTGTCAAGTCTCAATCTGACGGTGGGATACGTGACTCCATACTGTCTTGCCATTTCTTTGAGTGACCCGGACGCAAGAAGAAACCTTTTGATGAATGATACATCTTCATCCTCAAGACCGACGATCCATTCGGGAATGACTTGAAGTGCCATACGCTCGCCTCCTTTAATATTATTCATTATGGTCTTTAATTTTATTTAAGTCAATATAGCATATTAACTTTAATAAAAAATTTAAACGCTTATAGAGAAAGATCGCCCGGACGTTTTCCGTCCGGGCGATCTCGGTATCAATGATCAATCAACGCAAGCGTTACGATCGTCTCTGGTCAGTGACCGCAAGCGTTTACTACCTGTCGGCTGTATGGTTTTGCGGACACCTGTCTGTTCCAGCGGATTTTTCGCGCTTCCGGTTTATTCGTACAGCGCGCCGGTGCCGTCCACCATGGCGTCATAGGCCCGCTTGACCTTGTCGTAATTCTTATCCCGGTCCAAAGCCACACCACGGCCCACGCCGTCTACCACCCGGCCTACGCCGATGGCGTCCAGCTTTTCATCCAGCTCAGCGAGCAGCTTCGGGGCAGACCCCGGCTCCGTGGAGCGGCCGTCAAAGATGATATGGAGATAGACCTGATCCAACCCGGCGTCCCGGGCCATTTCGCAGATGGCCAGGGGATAGTCAATGCAGCCGTGAGAGGATTTGTAAGTGAGATAGGCCAGCAGATGCAGCGCCTTTCCGTTCTTTTTGGCGTGGTCGATGGCAGCCAGGAAGATGGGATTCCGCTTGAAGCTGCCGTCCTTTACAGCGGCGTCCAGCCGGACATCGTCCTGCATGACCCGGCGGCCGGCCCCCAGGTTGGAGTGGCCTGCCTCAGAGTTGCCGGCCTTCCCCGCGCCCAGGCCCACAAATTCGCCGGAGGCACGGAGTTTGGACCAGGACTGCTCTGCCAGCAGGGCATCCCAATAAGGCGTTTCCGCCAGGTGGATGGCATCATTATCATCGCCGCTGCCAAGGCCCCAGCCATCGCAGATAATCAGGAGCATTTTCCGGTTTTCGCCGAAATCGTGGTCCTCTGCCAACGTCTGTCCGCTCATCTCAGCGGGCTGGGGAATGCCCATCACATCCAGCACCGTGGGGGCTACATCGCCCAGGTCGCCGTCCCGCAGGGCAATGGGGCCGCTGTGGCGCGGGTCCATCAGAATGAAGGGCACCAGGTTGGTGGTGTGGGCCACATCCGGCTTCCCGGCGGGGGTGTAGAGCTTTTCAATGTTGCCGTGGTCAGCGGTGACGGCCACCACATAGCCCTTATTCAAAGCGTCGTTTACCACCACGTCCAGATAATGGCTGACGTGTTTGCAGGCCTCCAGCTTGGCCGCGGAATTGGCGGTATGGCCGATGACATCGCCGTTGGCGAAGTTGGTGACCACAAAATCATACTTGCCCAGCGCGTCCATCACGGTGTCCGCCACCTTGGGCAGGCTCAGTTCCGGCTGCTGAGCGAAGTCGATACCCTTGGGAGAGGGGATGCACACATCATCCTCCCCGGGGAAGGGATCGTTCTCGCCGCCGTTGAAGAAGAAGGTGACGTGGGCATACTTTTCGCTTTCGGCGCAGTGGAACTGCTTTTTACCCGCCTCGCTGAGGATCTGAGCCAGAGGCCTGACCACATGAGAGGGGGCAAAGGCGATGGGCAGATCCTTGAATTTATCGTGGTACATGGTCATGATGGTGAAGTTCAGGTCGCTGAGTTTCCGGCGCTCTGCCTTGTCGAAGTCCTCCTCCGTGAACATCTCCGTCAGCTCGATCTCCCGCTCGCCCCGGCGACAGCAGAAAATGGCGGCATCGCCGTCAGAGATCTTGCCAATGGGCTTGCCGTCCTCCACCAGGACCATGGGCTCCAGATGGTAGTCATCCAGCCCCGTTTCATATGCTTTTTTGACGGCCTCCGCCAACTGCGCGCCGCCGCGCTTGATTTCAGACATGAAATTACCTCCTTGCGTTCGTCAGCCCCATGCCGGTGACCGGCATGGGGCGTGTGTTCCTCTTACTCCCCGGTCTCCGGCGCGGTCAGCTTCTCCACGGCCACCTCCCCGCATCCGGGGAAGATGTCCAGAAGGTCGGCAAACCGGTGGATCTTAGCGTCAGGCCGGTTCTCCTCCGTCAGCTTCAGGGGTTTCTTCTTATTGTACTGTACGGCCACGGTCATGCCAAAGGCGCAGGCCTTGGCGCCTACGATGTCACGGTTCAGATTGTCGCCCACATAGCAGCAATTCTCCGCCTCAGCGCCCACTTCCTCCATGGCGTAATAATAGATGGCGGGGCCGGGCTTGCGGACATAGGTGATGGAGGACTGCTGAACGGTTTTGAAATAGGGTCGCAGGCCGTCGGCATCCAGCCACTCGTCCACTTCTCGACGGCCCACCAGATCTGAGATAATGCCCAGGGTGTAGCCCCGGCGGCACAGTTCCTTCACCGTCTCCGCGCCACCTTCCACCACGGTGCGGCGGCCCTTGGTCTGGCGGTACTGATAGGTCAGCTCCGCCGCGTTTTCGCGGATCAGCTTCCGGTCGCAGTCATAGGCCAGCCAGCGGGTCCACAGGACCTCTTCCGGCGCTTCGCACATGAATTTCAGCGCCCATTCCCGGTACAGATCGTACCGCTTGTCGATGATCTCGTCAAACCACTTGCAGGGGTCCTCGGTCTCCACGCCGCAGAGCCGGGCGATCTTCGTTTTGGCGGCGGCCAGATAGGCCGGATCCTCATCGATGACCCGGAAGGTGCCACCCAGATCCAGGAAAATATATCGGATGTCGGTATTCATAAACGTGCCTCTCCTCTTTTCTCAGGGCAGGATGTTCAAAATCTCCCGGAAGTCGCTGATGACATAGTCCGGGCGGTTCTCCTCGGTAAATTCCACAGGGTGCTTCTTCTCCGGGGAGCGGAAGATGATGTTGCAGCCGATGCCGGCAGCTTTCGCGCCGGTGATGTCCCGCTTGATGTTGTCCGCCACGGAGGCGCAGTCCTCAGGGGCCACGCCGATGTCCCGGCAGGCAATATCATAGATCTCCGGGGCCGGCTTGCGGAGATGGCACACGGAGGAGAGGATCACTGAGTCGAAATACTGGGCCAGGCCGTCCTCTTCCAGCCAGTCGGGGACCTCATTCTCCCCGATGAGGTTGGAGATGATCCCCAGCTTGTAGCCCCGCTCACAAAGCCCCCGGATGACCTCTACGCCGCCGTCCACGACCTCCCGGCGGCCCTTGGACTGCCGGTACTGGAAGCTCAGCTCATGGCACACCTGGCGGATGCGGGCGGGGTCGTAGTCCGGCAGCAGCCATTTGCCCCACAGTTCCTCATCCCCGGATTCCTTGTACTCCCCCAGTGCCCACTTGCGGTAAGGCTCATAGCGGTCCTCCACAAGCTGGTAAAATTCCTCATAGGGCAGATCTGTTCCGGCGATCTCCGCCATCTTCCGGCGGGCATGGCGGAGATAGGGCTCGTCATTATAGGCGATGCGCAGTGTACCGCCCAGGTCGAAAAAGACGGCCTTGTACTGCTTTTCCATCCTTCGCCTCCTTATGTCCGCTCCGGGAAGATGTCCAGCAGCTCAGAGAGGGCGGTGATGACATGGTCGGGGGTAAATTCCTTGCCGGTGGCCTTTTCCCGGTTCAGCGTGTCTGGCTCGTCAATGCGGATCATCATGCCGAAGCCCGCCGCCTGGGTTCCCTCCACGTCCCGCACCGGGTTGTCACCCACATAGGCGCAGTTGGCCTCCGGCGTGCCGATGCAGCGGCAGGCCAGATGATAGATATCCGGGTCCGGCTTGCGCAGGCGGACCTTGGAGGACAAAATGGTGGTCTTGAAACACTGGGCCACTCCATCGGCGGCCATCCAGTCGGGGATCTCCGTCTCCGTGACGGTGTTGGCGATGATGCCCAGGGTATAGCCCCGGCGGCACAGCTCCTTGATGGTGGTCACCGCGTCCGGCCGGGCCACACGGCGGCCATCGTGATCACGCCACAGGCGGGTCAGCTTGGGAGCGTTGGCGAAGATCAGGTTAGGATCGTACTCCGGCAGCATATACTGGGTCCACAGCTCACCCTCCGACGCGTCCAGCAGCGTGGCCTTGGACTGCTTGCGGTAGGCCTTCCACCGCTCCTCCAGCTTGGCGAAAAGCTCATCGTGGCTCTCCTTGGTGCCGATCAGCTCCATCAATCCGGTCTCCGCCCGGTCAACGAACTCCTGGTCCGGCAGGACGATACGCAGAGTGTTTCCCACGTCGAAGAAAATGGTCTGAATATTGGCGTTCATAGCGGTTCCTCCTTTTGAATTTCAGCTTCGCGGCCCCGCCGCGGGAGGCATTGCGGTCCGTCTGCCTGACGGTAGCGCGACCGCAAACGTTTGCGATTCATGCCCTTATTTTATAAGAGAGCAGGGGCATTTGTCAATGTGCCAAATGCCGAAGCTGGGAACTTTTTTTTGCCAGATCTATCAAATCCAGTTAAAAAATTAGGTTGATATTGACAGGAGAGCGAAAATCCGTTATGCTGGGAGTGGTTAAAAATTTGCGGGCCCTTTGGGCCTGTGTGTCATGAAAATGCGGAAACGTTTGCAAAAATCAGTCTCTAAAGGAGAAGGAGGGCGAACCCTATGAAAAACGTCACGCTGAAGGATGTGGCCAAAGCGGCCGGCGTTTCCTATGCCACGGTATCCCGCGCGCTCTCCGGCAGCTCTCAGATCGGCAGCGAGACCCGGGAACGGGTGCTGAAGCTGTGCGATGAGATGGGATATACCACCAACTTTGTAGCCCGGTCCATGGTGACCAAGCGGACAAACCTGATTGGCCTGGTGGTCCCCTCGGTGGACAACCAGTTCATGTCGGAGCTGGCCTATCACGCGGAGGTCAGCGCCCGGGCCCACGGCTACAACATCATGCTCTGCGACTCCGGCCCGGATCTCAAGCAGGAAAAGACCGTGGTGAAGCTGCTGCTGGGCCGGCAGGTAGACGGCATCCTCATCGTTCCCCAAAGCTCCCACTCCTATGATAATCTCAAATCCTATCTGGACCAGATCCCCACGGTGTTTCTCAGCGAAAATCTCCGAGACCAGCCCCAGAGCTATGTGGCTGTGGACAACAGCCGGGGCACCTATCTGGGCACCCAGTATCTCTACGAGCTGGGCCACCGGGACATTCTCTATTTCGGCCAGCGCCGCTCCACCACCCACCAGCTCCGGGCGGACGGATACCTGAAGGCCTGCCGGGAGCTGGAGCTGACGCCCCGCTTCTTCAACAGCGAGTACAGTCACTCCTCCATCCAAGGGGGCTATCAGATGGCTAAGGAGCTTTTCCGCCAGCCGCTGGACTACACCGCTATCTTCGCCTCCACAGACTCCAACGCCCTGGGCATCCTGACGGCGGCGGACGAGCTGGGCATCGACATTCCCGGCCAACTGAGCCTCATCGGCTTTGATAACATCAGCTCCACTGCCCTTTCCCGCATCGATCTGACTACGGTGGATCAGCCCAAGCGGGACATGGCGGTGCAGGCGGTGGATATGCTGCGGGACAAAATTGAAAACGGCACCCAGGGCTATGTGCATCAGATCCTGCTGCCCACGCTGATCAAGCGGGGCACCTGCCGCCAGCCCACCCGCCCCTGATGAATCAATCCGCGTCTCTTCGCGAGACCTTTTAAGACAAGAAAGGACCATTGAATATGCAAGGCTATCTCTACGATCCCCATACCCACACCGCGGAAACCAGCAAGTGCGGCCATCTGCCGGCGGCCGAGGTAGTGGAGCGCTATGTGAAAAACGGTTTTTCCGGCCTGGTGGTGACCGATCACCTTCACCCGGAGTATCTCTCCCGCATTGATACAGAGCACGACTGGCAAAAGGCCATGGACCACTATCTCACCGGCTATAAGGCATCCAAAAAGCGGGGCGACGAGCTGGGCTTTGACGTGATCTTGGGTGCCGAGCTACGTTTCCCGGAAAACAACAATGACTATCTGGTCTACGGTATCGACGAGGACTGGCTCCGCTCTAATCCCTATATGTGCTGCACCAGCGCCCGGGAGTTTTATCAGAAATTCCACAATGAGGTCCTTATCATCCACGCCCACCCCTATCGGGACGGCAACACCGTTGTCTTTGAGGACGCTGTGGACGGCACTGAGATCATCAACGGCAATCCCCGCCACGAAAATCACGATGATTTAGGTGTAGCCCTGTGCCGCCGTCACCCGGAGTATCTCCGGCTGGCCGGGTCGGACACCCATCAGGATGGGGACGAGGCCCGGACGGGCGTGTGCTTGCCGGAGCGGGTCCGGGACTCCTTCCAGTATAAGGACATGATCCAGAACCGGAAGTTCACCCTCTGGGGTCCCCAGTTCCAGCCTCTGATCGACATTGATGAGGAGCTGCGCCGGAGCAAGTGACTTCATTGGCGGCCGCGCGGAATGGAAGTATATCAAAAAGGAAAGACAGGCTATGCCTGTCTTTCCTTTTTG
>CAZFJB010000056.1:889-7255 GCA_964519775.1 uncultured Oscillibacter sp. | reverse complement strand
CTTTCTAAACCAAAAGGGAGCCCTTTCGGACTCCCTTTCAAACACTTTTGCGATTCGGGTGCCATGCGCCCATTATACGGTCCTTTTCCGCCCCTGTCAATCACAGGTCCAGGGCTGTCAGGTCCGCAAAGGTCTCCCGCCGGACCGCCTCATAGCTGCCCTCCGGCGTCAGCATGACCACCGCTGGCCGGGGCAGACGGTTATAATTGGAGGCCATGGAGTAGTTGTAGGCTCCGGTGGTGCAAACGGCCAGCACATCCCCCCGGCAGGTGTCCGCCGGAAGCGCCACGCCGGGCTGAATGATGTCGCCGCTCTCGCAGCAGCGGCCCACCACGTCAAACCGCTCCGTTTCGCCGGTCTTTTCGGCGTGATACACCGTATAGTGAGACTGATAGAGGGCGTAGCGGGGGTTGTCCGTCATGCCGCCGTCCACGGCGGCGTACTGCTTGTAGCCGGGGATGCGCTTAATGGAGCCCACAGTGTAGAGAGTCATGCCGGCATCCGCCACGATGCTGCGGCCCGGTTCCATCAAAAAACGGGGCATGGGCAGCCCATAGGCTTCCATTTTCTCCTTCAGGTGGACCGCTACCTCCCGCAGGCGGGCGGGGATGTCGATGGCCTCGTCTTCTTTCGTATAGCGGACGCCGTAGCCGCCGCCCAGGTTCAGCTCCGGCAGCGCCACGCCGGTCTCGTCCCGGACCGCCGCCAAAAAAACCGCCATAATGTCGATGGTCCGCAGATACACGTCCTCACCGAACACCTGGGACCCCACATGACAGTGCAGGCCCCGCAGCGCCAGATGGGGCTGGGCCAGGGCCAGCTTTACCAGCTCCATAGCCTGGCCGGTCTCCACCGCCGCGCCGAATTTGGAGTCCACCTTACCGGTGCTCACCGCCTCATAGGTGTGGGGATCGATCCCCGGTGTCACCCGCAGCAAGATCCCCTGGGTCACACCGGCAGCGGCCGCCGCTGCCTCCAGGGCCAGCAGCTCCTCCCGATTGTCCGCAATGAAGCAGCCGATCCTCTGTTCCACGCCGTAGGCAATGTCCGCGTCCGTTTTGCAGTTGCCGTGGAAATGGATCTTCTCCGCCGGGAATCCGGCGGCAAGGGCCGTATACAGCTCGCCGGAGGACACCACATCCACTCCCATGCCCTCCTGGGCCATAATGCGGTAGATCTGCTTGAAAGAGGCCGCCTTGCTGGCATACAGCGGCAGCGACCCCTCCGGAAAATTCTCCCGAAAAGCCCGCAGATACATCCGGCAGTTGGCCCGGACGCGTGCCTCATCCATCAAATACAGCGGCGTGCCGTACCGCGCCGCCAGCGCCGTCACCTCGTGTCCGGCAAAGGTCAAATGCCCCTCCGGCGTCCGGCCGATATTGTCAGAAAGCATTCCTGCTCCCTCCTGTCCTTTTCCGCGCGTCCGCCGCGCGTTTTCCTCACTTTATCACATTTTTCCCGTCAGGGAAAGTAGTTTCCCCACATTCCCGCAAAAAAATGGAGCCGGACCGCCTACATGGTCCGCTTCATGGCCTTGGCCCAACTCATAAAAGGCACGATGACGGGAATAGTAAGGGTATCTGTATTCCCGCCATTACTGTCAGAAATGAGGAAGAACGCTATGGGCAAACGAATCGTCATCGCTCTGGGCGGCAACGCCCTGGGGGAGAATCTGCAAGCGCAAACACGGGCGGTAAAGGAGACCGCCGCGGCCATCGCCGATCTGGTCGGAGCCGGCCATGAGGTGGTCATCGTCCACGGTAATGGCCCCCAGGTGGGCATGATCCAGAACGCCTTTGCCGCCTACCGCAAGCAGATGCCCGCCGCCGATGTGATGCCCCTTTCCATGTGCGTGGCCATGAGCCAGGGCTATATCGGCTGCGACCTGCAAAACGCTCTGCGGGAGGAGCTGCTGGACCGGGGCCTTCCCCACGGCGTTGCCACCGTGCTGACCCAGGTGGCAGTGGACGAAAACGATCCCGCCTTCCGGCACCCTACCAAGCCCATTGGGGCCTTTATGACTCAGGAGGAGGCGGAGACCATGGCCCGGGAAAAGGGCTGGTCCGTTATGGAGGACGCCGGCCGGGGCTGGCGGCAGGTGGTGGCCTCCCCCAAACCTGTGGAAGTGGTGGAGCTGACCACCATCCAGACACTGGCGGATCACGGCTGTGTGGTCATTGCCTGCGGCGGGGGCGGCATCCCGGTCATCGCCGCGGACCGCCACCATCTCAAGGGCGCGGCGGCGGTCATCGACAAAGACCTTGCCGCGGAGCTGCTGGCGGAGCATCTGAACGCGGATCTGCTCATCATCCTCACCGCCGTGGAAAAGGTTGCGGTGAACTTCAACAAGCCGGAGCAGAAATGGCTGGACAGCCTGACGCCGGAGGAGGCCCGCCGGTATATCCGTGAGGACCAGTTCGCCCCCGGCTCCATGCTGCCAAAAGTGGAGGCCGCCGTGAAGTTCGCAGAGTCCAAGCCGGGGCGCACGGCTCTCATCACTCTGTTGGAAAAGGCCAAAGACGGCATTGAAGGAAAAACAGGCACACTTTTTTCAGCAAACTGAAAAAAATGTGGATCAAAGTCGTGTTTCAAACCAATGCAAATCAAAACGGAGCGTGTGTTGAAGAGACACACGCTCCGTTTTTTCATCATTTCAAATGCGCCCTCGCGGCGGTGATAATATTTTCCATCAGCATGGCCCGGGTCATGGGGCCCACACCACCGGGGACCGGCGTGATATATGACGCCTTCGGCTCCACGGCCGCAAAATCCACGTCGCCGCAGAGCTTGCCCGCCTCGTTCCGGTTCATGGCCACGTCAATGACCACGGCGCCGTCCTTTACCATGTCCGCCGTCACACAGTTGCCCCGCCCCACAGCGGACACTAAAATGTCCGCCTGCCGGGTGATGGCCGCCAGGTCCGGCGTTTTGGAGTGGCACAGCGTCACGGTGCCGTCCGCCTGGGTCAGCAGCGCCGCCATGGGCTTGCCCACGATGTTGCTGCGCCCCAGCACCACGCATCGCTTCCCTGCCGGGGAGATGCCGTATTCCTTCAGCATCTCCATGACCCCCGCCGGGGTACAGGGCCGGAAGACAGGCGCGCCGATGTTCAGCCGCCCCACGTTATAGGGGTGGAAACAGTCCACATCCTTATCCGGGGCGATGGCGGCGATGACCGCGTCGGCCTCCAGTGGCTTGGGCAGGGGAAGCTGGACCAAAATGCCGTCCACCGCCTCGTTTTCATTCAGTTCCTTGATGAGGGACAGCAGTTCTTCCTGGGTGGTCTCCGCCGGCAGGCGATAGGAAAAACCGCGGATACCGCACTGGGCGCAGTCCGCCTCCTTGCCCCGAACATAGACCTGCGAGGCGGGGTCCTCCCCCACCAGCACCACGGCCAGTCCCGGCTGCCGGGGCAGCTCTGCCGCCGCCTCCGCCACCCGGTCCTTCACCTTGGCCGCCAGGGCTTTGCCGTCAATTCGGATCGCCATCCGTGCCCTCCGTTTCTTCCCGCTCCGGTGCCGCCGCATCCGCTCCGGTCTCCGGGGACGCTTCCCCTTCCTCCGCCGTGTCCTCGCTCAAAATAGCTTCCGCCAGGGCGGCGTCCTCCGCCTCCGCGGCGGCGATGCGGGCTTTCTCCGCCGCCACCTGGTTGACCCACAGGCTCTCAGGTGAGCGCTTTTTCACCTTGATGTTCCACAGCAGCATGACCGCCGCCACGACCACCATCAGGGCACTCAGAGCCTGGGAAACACGGATCGGCTCCCCAAAGAGCTTCCAGTTGAACAAATACAGGCTGTCGGTCCGCAGCCCCTCGATCCAGCTGCGGCCCAGACCGTACCACAGGAAGTAGAACCAGGTGTTCTCGCCGTCGAACCGGCGGCCCTTGGAAATGATGAACACGATCATCAAAAGCCCAACCAGGTTCCACAGGCTCTCATAGAGGAAGGTGGGATGGACCTCGATACTCTGGAAACTGGTGACCCACAGCTTCATCCGCCAGGGCAGCGTAGTCTCCGTGCCGAAGGCCTCCCGGTTGATGAAGTTGGCCCAGCGGCCAATGATCTGCCCCAGCAAAAGTCCCATCACCGCCGCGTCCGTCATGGCGAAGAAGGGGATCTTGTGCCGCTTTGTATAGATCAGCGCTACCAGAACGCCCACGATGACCGTGCCGTAAATGGCAAGGCCGCCGTCCCAGATCCGCAGCATGGCAGCCCAGTCCAGACTGCCGTCAGCCGTGCGGTAGAGATCCAGATAAAAGAGGACGTAGTAGATCCGGGAGCCGATGATGCAGCTGGGTACCGCCCAGAGCACCATGTCCATCACGTTGTCCTCCGTCAGGCCGTAATGCTTGGCCTGCTTCATGGAAAAGTACAGGCCTGCCAGCATGGCGGCAGCCAGGATGATACCGTACCAGTAAATACCGTGGCCGATGTGGATGGCAACGGGGTCAATATTCAGCTCCCAGTCACCAAACAGACCGGGAAAGCCCACAGGCATATTCTTCAATGCGCTCACAGGAGATCTTCCTTTCCTTCACACGCTCCGCAGTGCGTGGGTCTATGTTGTGGCGGAAGGGCCGCCTACCCTTTTCTCAGTTCTGTTTCGGCACGATCCGGCTGACAGCCATGCGCTCCGCCGTGACGTTCCGCTTCAGGAACGCCGCCACATCCTCGCCGGTGATGCTGTCAAATACCTCCGGGAAGCGAAGGGGATCATAACCGTGGAAATACCCCTCCGTCAAAGTGACGGCAATGTTTTCAAAGGAGTTGAGGCCCTTGATATTCGCGCCGAAGGCCGCCTTGCGCAGCCGCTGGAAATAAGCCTCGTCCACGCCCTCCGTACTCAGGCGCTCCGCCTCTTTCAAAATCGCGTCAGTCACGGCGGGCACATCCTTGCAGTCGCCGCCGGCGTAAAGATAGGCGACACCGGGCATCATCTCATAAGCCCCGCCGAAGCTGGGGTTGATAAGCCCGCTCTCATAAAGCCGCTGATACAGGGGGCTGGATTCTCCCAGCAGGATGTCGCAGGCCAGGTCGCCCAGAATGGCGGCGCGCATATAGTCCTCCCCCTCCTCTGCCGGGGCGCACTTGAAGCCCGCCAGAAACTGGGGCGCGGAGACTTCCATCTCCGTCACCGTCTCACGCTCCGCCACGCTCTCCGGCTCCGTGCCGTAATCCCGCTGGATGACAGGGCCGCTGAGCTTGGGCAGCACCCGCCGGGCCAGATCCACCACATGGATGGCGTCCACGTCGCCCACCACCGTCAGGATCATGTTGGCGGGGGTGTAGAACGCCTTGTGGCAGTCATAAAGCGTGTCGGCGGTGATGTGAGCAATGCTCTCCACCGTGCCGGCGATGCTGGTGCGGGCGGCATGGTCGTGGTAGAGAGCCTTGAGCATCCGGGTGTAGATCTGCCAATCGGGATTATCCTCGATCATGCGGATCTCCTGGCCGATGATGCCCTGCTCTTTGGCCACGCTCTCATCCGTAAAATAAGGGATAGACACAAAGGAGAGCAGGATGCGGAGATTTTCCTCAAAATGCTCAGTGGAATCAAAATAGTACGCCGTCATGGCGTTGGAGGTAAAGGCATTGGGCTCCGCGCCGTTTTTCGCCAGCTCCTGAAGGGCGTTGCCCTCCCGGGTGTCGAACATCTTGTGCTCCAGATAATGGGCGATGCCCGCCGGGGTGTCCAGCCATCTGCCGTCCAGACAGAAGCGGGTATCCATGCCGCCGTAGCGGGTGGAGAAAAAGGCGTATTTCTTGGCGTAGCCGGGTTTTTGGACCACGCAGACCTCCAGGCCGTTTTCCAGGCGCTCCCGGTAAACAGCCTCGCCGATCCGGCTATAAAACGTTTCTCTCACGCGTTGTCCTCCTTCCCCTTCAGGAAATACACCGTGTCCAGGGCCACCGTACCCATGGCGCGGCAGATCCGCTCCTGAGATACCTCCATGACCGCCTGGGCCATTTCCTCCGGCGTTTCGCTCTTGCCGGTGGCAGCCTGTCCCAGATAGAAGTTCTCCAGCTTGCCCTGGGAGTCGCCCACCGTGGCGTAGCTGTTGCGCAGGGTGGACCGGGCGCCTTCCAGCTCCCAATCCTCCAGCTCGCCCTTCTGCACAGCTTCCAACTGCGCCAGGATCTCGTCATAGGCCTTCTGATAATTTTTGAACTCAATGCCGGAGGAAACCGTGATGATCCCCTTCTGGCGGTGATACATGGAAGATGCGTAATAGCAAAGGGACAGCTTCTCCCGCACATTCAAAAACAGCTTGGAGTTGCTGGAGCCGCCAAAGAGGGTGTTGCCCATCAGCAGGGCGGGCATATCGTCACTGCCGCAGGTAAAGCCCATGCCCAGCTTGCCCTGGGT
>CAZFJB010000056.1:0-879 GCA_964519775.1 uncultured Oscillibacter sp. | reverse complement strand
TCCATGGCGTCTTCCACATACTGGACCGTCTCCCGGCCCACATGGGGGGCGGCTACGGCGATCTCCCGGACTTCCTCCCGGGGCAGCGTGGCAAAAGCCGCCGCCAGCGCCTGCCGGACCCGGTCCAGATCGGCGCTGCCGCTGTAAAGGATCTCCAGCGGTGCCGTGGCGATCAGCTCCCGATACTGGTCATACAGCCGCAGGGCCTGGAGCCGCTCCACCGTCTCCTCATCGCCCAGGCGGGGCACCGCGTAAGGCTCTCCGGCGCACATGGTCCGCAGCAGGCGGCTGTCGGCCCAGTCCCGCTTGTCGTTGATGAGGGAGCGGATGGCCTCCAGCAGATTGGTCTTTTCACTTTCAAAATACTCCGGGATGAACCGGCCGTGGAAGGTGGCCGGTTCGCAGATCAGCTCACCCAGCAGCGCGGCGGCCGGCTCCAGCAGCCGCTCCCCCGCCGGGGCATAGCTGTCGTCAATAAAGCTGGCCACAAAGCCGACGCACTGGTTCTCGCCTTTTTTCCGCACCGTGTAGTCAATGGAGGCATCATACAGATCATCCATCTTCGCCGACAGCGCCCCCATATCCGGGCAGCTGACGGTGCCCCGCCGCAGCACGGCGGCCAGCAGCGCGTTGGCGCCGGCAGTCTCCGGCCGCAGCGGCGTGATGAATTGAGCCGAGAGCAGGCTCGTCTTAAATTTTCTGGCGGGCAGATACGTCAGATGAACGCCCTGTGCCAATGGAACACGGATCACTTCCAAAGAATCAACTCCTTGTCTGCCGCCGTCATCGGCGGACCATATATCAATACAGGATCTATTATACGCAAAATATATAAAAATTTCAATCCATTTTCACTGTTCGCTGTCTCTCTCCCATTTT
>CAZFJB010000055.1:0-7279 GCA_964519775.1 uncultured Oscillibacter sp. | reverse complement strand
GTTCAGCAGGGTCTGAGCAGACTCGTAGGAGATGCCCTTGGCCTCCGCCAGATCAGCGGTGACATCCTTGATAAGCTGCTCCACAAACCAGTTGTTGATCTCTACGCCGTTCTTCTGCTTGACCAGCTCGCTGGCGTCGCCGGAGGTGTCAGTGAATTGCAGCACCTCTGCCTTGGCGGCGGCGCACTCCTCCGCCGTCAGATACGGCTTCCCGGTGTCGGGGTTTTCCACCTCGGCCATCTTGTCCAGGATCAGCTCCTGCCGCTGCTTGTTCAGCTCCCGGGGAGTGATGGTGGTACCGTCCGCCCGGGTGTAGGTGCGTTCATACTTGGGATTGTAGAGGGAGGGGTTGTTGGTGATGGCGATGATACAGGCACTTTCTGCCGCCGTCAGATCCTTGGCGGACTTGCCGAAATAGTATTCCGCCGCCGTCTCCACGCCACAGCAGCCGTTGCCCAGATAGATCATGTTGAGATACAGCTCCAGGATCTGGGTCTTGGTGTAATTCTTCTCAAATTCCAGCGCCCGGAAGATCTCCTTGACCTTGCGGTTGATGGTGTTCTGATTCTCGCCGGTCATGTTTTTGAGCATCTGCTGGGTGATGGTGGAGCCGCCGTAGCTGTCATTTCCGCCCATCAGCATGGTGGCCGTGGCGCCCAGGGTCCGCTTCCAGTCCACACCGCTGTGGCTGAAGAAGCGCTCGTCCTCAACAGACACCGCCGCCTGCCACAGATAGGGGGACATATCACCGATGTCCACCCAGATGCGGTTCTCCTGGCCGTGGACCTTCTGGAATTCCACCCACTCGCCGCTCTCGCTGTCCTGATAATAGACCACGGAGCTGAGGGCCATGGTATAATCCTCCGCCCGAACCTCCAGCGTGGGCAGCAGAGAGGTGTTGACATACTGCATGAAAATGCCCGCCAGCAGCGCCAGCGTGCAAACGCCCACCAGCAGTGCCGTCAGCACTGTCAGGAAAATACCCTTTACAACGCCCACGGCCCGGGACTTCCGCCGCTTTCTGGGGCGGCGCTCCGCCTCATGGGGCGAGCGGTTTCTTCTTTCCTCCAAAATCGGGACCTCCTTTGTCTCGCGTACTTTACCGTCAACAGGGACTAAAGTCCCCACATGATACCATTATGAAGATTATTATAGCATCCCCTGTCAACTTTGAAAATGTCATATTTTACCGGGAAAAAGTTCCATACTTTTCCTCTTTTTGGAAAAAGGGGCGGGATTTGCCATCCCGGTCCGCCGTTCTTTTCCCCTTTTTCATGAGTTTTTCGCTTGCAAAGCGCCGCCGTTTCCGCTACAATAAGGCCAACGCCGCTCCCGTGGGAGCGATGAGCGACTTGAGAAAGGGTATACTGAGGATGAGTGAAGAATTCGGCCCCACCTTTGTCACCGTCACGGATGAGGACGGCAACGAGCTGGTTTTGGAATTTATCGACGCGCTGGAGTACAACGGCCAGATGTATCAGGCCTTCTTCCCCGCCGAGACGGAGGGTGAGAATGAGGACGATCCTGATAACGGTCTGGTCATTTTGAAGATCATCCATGAGAACGGTGAGGACCTCCTCTCCACGCTGGACTCCGATGAGGAGTTGGACGCGGTCTACGAGCAGTTCATGGATCTGCTTTTCGACGAGGAAGATGAATAATCCCGTATTTTCCGCATAAACTGATCCTGACTTCCGATCAAAACCCGGCAACGCGGTTTGGATCGGAAGAGGCGGCGCAAATGGAATGAATGAAGCCTGCCGGTACGGCAGGATGAATGATATGGAATTTGTAACGCCGATGTCCTGTGGGGTGCGTGATAGGTCTTTTTTTAACCCACATTTCGTTATACGGGACGCACATCTCAGCGTGTGGCTCGCAGGCCTCCCGGCTGCTGTCTGCGGCTGGAAGTTGGAAGCGGTAAAGCACGCTGGAAGCGACCCACCTGTGCTTGAAGGTGCAGGTTATAACGAGATCTACACGGCCTTCGCGGGACTCTTTTGTCCATCGACCGGGACTGCTTCGCAGTCCCGGTTTTTCAGTTTCCGTTCAGATTTCTCCGCAACGGCCCCAAAAAGGCCGGAAATGTGATCTTTTCCTTGCATATTGCGGCGGGATACATTATAATAGGACGGTACGCGCGGAAATGCCGCCGTAGGTTACCCTGGAACCCATAATTTTGAGAGGATGAACAACAAATGAGCGCATCAAGAGAAAAGAAGCTCCGTCAGGCTGCTTCCGATACCCCCAAGACCGCCCGGGAACTGGAAAAGGAGAAGGCTGAAAAGCGTTCCAATTTCCTCTACCGCGCCATTGCCTTGGTGTTTGTGGTCCTGGCTGTGGTCTCCCTGATCTGGAAATCCAATATTATTGCCCGCAGTGCCACCGCCGTCACGGTGGACGGCACGTCTTACAACGCCGCTGAGGTGAACTTCTATTATCAGAACGCCTACCGTGCCTTCCTCAGCGAGAACTCCTATTTCATCAGTTATCTGGGGCTGGACACTAACTCCTCCCTGAAGGGCCAGACCGTCAACGCCACCGCCGCTTCCATGCTGGGTGTGGAGGAGGGCTCCTCCTGGCATGAGTATATCCTGGATGTGGCTCTGGACCAGTTGACCACCGTGCAGCGGGGCCTTGCCAAGGCGGAAGCCGAGGGCTATGTCTATCCCGCCGGCGTGGAGGCTCAGTATGAGGACTCCATGGCGGCGCTCCACGCCTCCGCCGAGTCCAGCGGTCTTTCCGTGAAGGAGTATCTCCAGCGGAATCTGGGCAGCACCATGACCGAAAAGGTCTACGGTGAGCAGATGCGGAACATGGTCAAATACCAGTATTACTTCAACGCCTATTCCGACAGTCTGAATTATACCGATGGGGAGCTGGAGTCCGCCTATCAGGCCGATCCCCGGAGCTATGACAAGATCTCCTGGGAGTACGTGACCATCAGCAGCGTGGCTGAGAGCACCACGGACGAGGCCGGCAACACCGTGGCCGCCTCCGACGAGGAAAACGCCAAGGCCAAGGAGGCCGCCAAGGAGACTGCCGATAAGATCCTGGCCGCCTACCGCTCCGGCACGTCTCTGGAAGAGGCCGCCAAGGCCTATGAGGGCGCTTCCTATTATCATCCCCAGGCCACCAACTACTATGACTCCGTTACCGGCAACTGGCTCTTTGACGATGCCCGCAAGAGCGGCGACGCCGAGGTTCTGGAGCTTCAGCGGAACTACTATGTCTCCGTGTTCCATGAGCGCTATCGGGACGAGAGCGACACCGTGGACGTCCGCCATATTCTGGTGATGCCGGAGGCCGGCACCCTCACCTCCGGCGAGGAGGGCTATGAGGCGGAGCAGACCGAGCTGAAGGCCGCCGCCCGCGCCAAGGCCGAGGATATCCTGGCCCAGTGGAAGGCCGGCGAGGCCAGCGAGGACTCCTTCATCATCCTGGCCATGCGGGAATCCGCTGACGGCTCCAAGTACACCGGCGGCCTTATCGCCGATGTGGGCCCCGATTCCAGTCTGGTGGACGAGTTCAAGGACTGGTGCCTGGACCCCGCCCGGAAGGACGGCGACACCGCTGTGGTGGACTCCACCTACGGATCTCATGTGATGTACTTCTCCGGCCGGGATCTGCCCGCCTGGGCCTCCGCTGTCCGCGCGAATCTGCGGAACGAGACCTTTAACACCTGGCTGGACGAGCTGACCGCGAACGCCACTGTGGAGCAGGGCGGCTTTGGGATGCGGTTCGTTGGCTGATCCCTGACACGGCTGAGAAACAGATGAAAAAGGGGCCATGCCGGCCCCTTTTTCCGTTGGAAAGAGAGGACACATGATGGACCAGCGATTTTTGAGAAACGAAATGCTCTGGGGCGCTGAGGGGCAGGCCCGCCTGTCCGCCGCCCATGTGATCGTATTCGGTCTGGGCGGCGTGGGCAGCTATGCTGCTGAGTGTCTGGCCCGCTCCGGCGTGGGTGAGCTGACGCTGGTGGACAGCGACACGGTGTCCATTTCCAATATCAACCGCCAGCTTGAGGCCCTCTCCTCCACCGTGGGGACGCCCAAGGCGGAAGCCGTGGCCCGGCGGATCGCGGACATCAACCCCCATGCGGCGCTGCACCCCATGCAGGCGCTCTACAGCGCTGAAAACCGGGATGCCTTTTTCCCGGAGGGCTGCCGCTATGACTATATCGTGGACGCCATAGACCTTGTAAGCTGCAAGCTGGATCTGGCGGAGACCTCCGGTCGGCTGGGCATCCCCCTGATCATGGCCCTGGGCACCGGCAATAAGCTGGACCCCACGCAGCTCCGTATAGCGGACATCTCCGAGACTTACGGCTGCCCCCTGGCCCGGGTCATGCGCAAGGAACTGCGGAACCGGGGCATTTTCCATCAGACCGTGGTCTTTTCCCCGGAGCAGCCCGCCCCTACGGCGCAGTTGGAAGCGCCACCGCCGGGGCGGCGCAGTGTCCCGGCCAGCAACCCCTGGGTCCCCTCCACCGCCGGACTGCTGCTGGGCAGCCATGTGGTGCGGGACCTTATCTCCAAAGCAAATGAGGAATTATTATGTTAACCGGAACTATCATCAACTGCCTGGCCATTCTGGCCGGGTCCGCCGTGGGTCTTTTGATCCGGGCTATTACCCGCCGCTCCGCCAACGACATCTCCGCTGACGGTCTGGGGGGGCGGCTGCAAACGCTGATCATGCAGGGCGTTTCCCTGTGTGTCATCTACATCGGCATCACCGGCAGTCTGAAGGGGGAAAACACCCTCATCGCCATCATCTCCATGGCCATCGGCGCCGTGATCGGCGAGATACTGGATCTGGATCGCCGGATGCGCGCGCTGGGGGACTGGGTCCAGGAGAAAGCCGCCCGGATCATCCGCACGGAGGAGGGCGCCCCCAGCATTGCCGACGGTTTCGTCACCGCCGCCCTTCTCTTCTGCGTGGGAGCCATGGCCATCGTGGGGGCGCTGGAAAACGGCCTGACCGGAAATTACGACACGCTGAAGGCCAAATCCGTGCTGGACGGCATCAGCTCCATCGTATTCGCCTCTTCCCTTGGCATCGGCGTGGCCTTTTCCGCGGCGGCGGCTCTGGTCTATCAGGGGGCCATCTCCCTGGCGGCCGGGCTGCTGGCGCCTTTGCTGAGCGACACCGTCATCGCCGAAATGACCTGTGTAGGGTCCCTTCTGATCGTGGCGCTGGGGCTGAATATCCTCTGCGACGCCAAGATCAAGGTCATGAATCTGGTGCCCGCCATTTTCCTGCCGATCCTGCTTTGTCTTTTCATGTGAGCGCAGCAAAAAGCGCCGTCTGTTTAAAAACAGACGGCGCTTTTTTTACAGCTTTTTCATGTGCTTTCCGGCGGATTTCAGCATCAGCTTCTTGGTGCCGCTCTCAAAGGCCACCTCCGCCAGAGCGTCGCCGCCCATGGGCTTGACGGACACCACTGTGCCCGCGCCGAAAGCGGTATGCTCCACCCGGTCTCCCTGCTGGAGCTGGATGATCTGGGCCGCGGGCTTGGTGGGCGCGCTGCCCTTGGCGCTGGTACGCAGAGTGGGTGCCGCAGGTTTGGTGGGACTTTTATAGGTGTGGACGCCGCCGCTGACGTAACCGCCGGAACGGCCTGCAACGCCGCTGTAGCCGGAGGCGGCAGACCGGCTCTCTCCGGAATAGGCGGTGCTCCTGCCGCCGTAGCCGCCGAAGTCATCGCCCCAGCGGCTGCCGCCGAAGCCATCCTCACCGCCGGCGCCGAACTTCGTCTCCGACTTGCTCTCCCAGCGCATATCGTCCTCCGGGATCTCATCCAGGAAGCGGCTGGACTTATTGGCGCTGGTGCGGCCGTAGAGCATACGCTGGCGGGCATTGGTCAGCACCAGTTTCTCCCGGGCACGGGTCATGGCCACATAGCACAGCCGCCGCTCCTCTTCCAGTTCCTCCTCATCATACATGGAGGCGGAGCCGGGGAAGATCCCCTCCTCCATGCCCACCACATACACCACCGGAAATTCCAGACCCTTGGCGGAGTGGATCGTCATCATGGTGACGCAGTTGTCGTCTGCCTCCACGCTGTCAAGATCGGTGTAGAGGGCGATCTCATTGAGGAAGCCGGAGAGAGTGGCATCCTCCGGGTCCTGCTCCAAAAAGCCCAGGATATTGGACTTCAACTCCTGCACGTTTTCGATGCGGCCCCGGCTCTCCATGTCGTTTTTCTCCTCCAGGGCACGGACATAGCCGGTCTGGTCGATAACGGCATCGTAGAACTCCGGCAGGGCCAGGGTCGCCCCGGCTCTCCGCAGCCCATCGATGAGATCGGCAAATTTCATCAGCTTCCCTGCCGCGCTTTTCAGGGCCGGGAACAGATCCGCGTTGCGGATGATCTCATAGAGGGAGGCCCCCTGCTCCGCCGCCAGCTCCGCCACCCGGTCCATGGTGGTGGCGCCGATGCCACGGGCGGGGTTGTTGACGATGCGGCGCAGCCGCAGATCGTCCATGGGATTGTTCAGCACGCAGAGGTAGGCCAGCATATCCTTCACTTCCGCCCGGTCGAAGAACTTCATGCCGCCCACCACTTTATAGGGGATGGCATTGCGCTTGAGGGCATATTCCAGCGCGTTGGACTGGGCGTTCATGCGGTACAAAATGGCGGTATCCCGGAAATTCCGGCCCCGGTTGACCCCCATGAGGATGTCGCCGGCCACATAGTTGGCCTCGTCTCCCTCGTTGAAGTTAGTCTTGACCGTCACCACGTCGCCGCTGCCGTTGTCGGTCCACAGGGTCTTGCCCTTGCGGCCCATGTTGTTTTTGATGACGGCATTGGCCGCGTCCAGAATGTGCTGGGTAGAGCGGTAATTCTGCTCCAGACGGATGACCCGGGCATCCTTATACTGCTTTTCAAAGCTGAGGATATTTTCGATGTTGGCGCCCCGGAAGCGGTAGATGGACTGGTCATCATCGCCCACCACACAGAGGTTCCGGTGTCCCCCCGCCAGCAAGCCGGTGAGCAGATATTGCAGATGGTTGGTGTCCTGATACTCATCCACCAGCACATAGCGGAACTTTTTCTGGTAGTAGTCCAGCACCTCCGGCTCCTTTTGCAGCAGTGTGACGGTGTGGTAAATGATGTCGTCAAAGTCCAGGGCGTTGGCGGTGGAGAGCTTTTGCTGATAGGCGGCGTAGATCTTGGCGATGCGGGTATTTTTCCAGTCGTTGGAAGCCTCTGCCTTCTTGCGGAACACCTCCGGCCCCTCATAGCGGTCCTTGGAGGCGCTGATGGCGGAGA
>CAZFJB010000054.1:3737-7309 GCA_964519775.1 uncultured Oscillibacter sp. | reverse complement strand
GGATAGCTGGGCCAGAACTGGAAGTGGAGCATATCCACCACATAGCCCAGCCGCACCCGGTCGATGAGGTTCCCCACGCCGCCGGAGATAATGAGGCACCCGGCAAAGAGCCCCAGAGGGTGCCGCACGATCTTTTTGACCAGCACCCACAAAACCGCCAGGATGATGACAGACGTCACCCCCAGCAGCAGCCACTTCTGCCCGGAAAAGCTGGACCAGGCCGCGCCGTAATTGTGGACCCGCATCAGCTCGATCACACCGGGCAGCAGCGCCGCCGTCTCCCCCAGCTCCAGATGGGCCACCGTCCAGGCCTTTACCCACTGGTCCGTCCCCAACAGGGCTGCTCCCAGCAGGCTGAATACGACATAGTACATTCTATCCTCCTTGCCGCGGGCCCTTTCACCCGCGCGGCGGTTCAAAAATCAAATCTATTTTTGTAGTATACACGCTTTCCCCCGAAAAAGCAACGCCGGAGGCATAGCCTCCGGTGTAAGACTATCGATAAAATGCCGGTATTTCCGCAACGGGAAGGAAGGGTGTGCGCGGGAAACCCAGGAAGGGTTTCCCGCGCCATTTAAATCTATCATTACCGAAACTTTAAAAAGTTTCGGTAATGATCTGTCGTGGCGAAAATTTTTGCCACGACAACGCCGGAGGCATAGCCTCCGGCGTTGGATCACTTTTTCTTCTCAGATCACACGATAATTGGTCACTTCACCATAGAACCAGGTCCGGGCTGCAATGTGATATGGCACCACCCACAGCGTACCCACGCCCAGGCACAGCGCGCCCAAGATGTACCAGCCGATGAAGCTGAGATCCAGGATGAACAGGTCCATCTTGTGGCCATTCATCAGCTGGATGCTCGCGTCCACGCAGGCCTTCCAGTCGTAATCAGGATAGTCCGCCTTGACATACATCGCCTGGGAATAGGCATAGAACTTCACAATGCCCGGGATCACGAACAGCAGGCTCCACAGGGCGGTGAACAGTGCCGTCAAAAGGCCGATGAGCAGCGTGCCGCCGAAATCATCGGTAAAGCCCCGGAACACATCCTTGATCTGCATAGGCTGGCCGTCCCGCGCCTGTTTCAAAAAGACATACTGCATTCCATAGGTCAGCGGCCCGGAGATCAGAAGACCGCCGATCCCCGGCAGAACGCCGCTGGCCGCGGACAGCAGCGCCGAGACGATAAAGCACACCGCCAGGGCCACCAGCCACTCGTTTTTGAAAATGCCGCCGCCCAGTTGGGTCCTGGCCCGCTGTTTCAGTTCTCCTCGTGTCATGATCGCGTCGCTCCTTTCCTCTTATCTCCGCTCCGGGGCCGTTCCCCCGAAGACCGCCAAAAAGTCCGCCTGTTCCATGGTCTCGTGCTCCAGAAGATAGGCCGCCACCGTCTCCAGCGCCGCCCTGTGCTCTTTCAGGATACGCTCGCAGCGGATATAGGCCGCGTCCACCAGCCGTTTGACCTCTTCATCAATCTGGGCCGCCACCGCCTCGGAATAGCCCCGGCTGTGGCCCATGGTGCGGCCGATGAACACCTCGTCATGGCCATCGTCAAAGGACACGGTGCCCAATTTTTCGCTCATACCGTACACCGTCACCATTTTCCGGGCGATGGATGTGGCCCGCTGGATGTCGTTACTGGCACCGGTGGAAATGTCGCCCAGGCACAGCGCCTCGGCCACCCGGCCGCCCAGCAGACCCACGATCTGGTCTTCCATATAGCGCTTGGAGAGATAGGAGCGGTCCTCCTCCGGCAGGGAGATGGTCATGCCGCCCGCCTGTCCCCGGGGCACAATGGTGATCTGGCTCACCGGGTCCTGATCCGGCAGCGCGTGCATCACCACGGCGTGGCCCGCCTCATGATAGGCGGTGAGCTTCCGCTCATGGGCCGGGATGACCCGGCTCTTTTTCTCAGGGCCCGCGATGACTTTGATCTCCGCGTCCTTGAGATCCTGCATAGTGATGAAGCGCTGATCCTTCCGGGCGGCCAGCAGCGCGCCCTCGTTAATGAGGTTTTCCAGATCCGCGCCGGTGAACCCGGCGGTACCCTGAGCCAGCTTGTGAAGATCCACATCCTCCGCCAGGGGCTTGCCCTTGGCGTGAACTTTCAGTATCTCCTCCCGGCCCTTGATGTCCGGCAGGCCCACATAGATCTGCCGGTCAAACCGGCCGGGCCGCAGCAGCGCGGGATCCAGAACGTCCGCCCGGTTGGTGGCGGCCAGGACCACGACCCCTTCGTTGGCGGCAAAGCCGTCCATCTCCACCAGGAGCTGATTTAAGGTCTGCTCCCGCTCGTCATGGCCGCCGCCCAGGCCCGTGCCTCTCTGGCGACCCACGGCGTCGATCTCGTCAATGAACACGATGGCGGGAGACTGCTTTTTCGCCTGTTCAAAAAGGTCCCGGACACGGCTGGCGCCCACGCCCACATACAGCTCCACAAAGTCGGAGCCGGAAATGGACAAAAAGCCCACGCCCGCCTCGCCGGCCACCGCTTTTGCCAGCAGCGTCTTGCCGGTGCCCGGAGGGCCCACCAGCAGCACGCCCTTGGGGATGCGGGCCCCCAGGTCGTTGTATTTTCCCGGAGCGCGCAGGAATTCCACGATCTCCCGCAGCTCCTCTTTTTCCTCATCAGCGCCGGCCACATCGTCAAAGGTGACCTGCTTATCCTTATCCGAAAGCCCCCGGATCTGGGCGGAGCCGAATTTGCTCATCCGGTCCGGCCCCATACCCCCCTGGGCACGGACGTTCATGAGATACCACATCCCGCCGAACAGCAGCGCCATGAAGACATAGGGCAGGATCAGTCCCAGCCAATCGGTGCCCTCCGGCGGGGGATAGCTGTAGGAGGTGATGATCCCCGCCGCCGACTGCTCTTTTACCAGGTCGTTGAGATCGTTATAAAAGAGCGTGTAGTCATGCACGCGGCAGCTTGTGGTGGTGCCGTCCGTCAGCTTCATCACTAGGGTGCTGCTGTCGGTGAACTGGAACGCCTCCACCTTCTGCTGCTCAAAAAGCCGGGTCATCTCGTCATAGGTCATCGCGTCCTGCCGGTTCAGCTGCGTCAGCCAGCTCAGGCACAGCGCCACGATCAGCAGCAGCGGCAGAATACTGAAATTGCTTCTTCTTTTTACCATGTGGGGTCATATCCCCCTTCCGTTTTGTTCTTATGCTTTTTCACAGACGGAGCGCTTGCGCCACAAGCACCTCGTTGATTTGCGGTATGCGCTTTGACGGACTTTCGCCCTTTGCCGTTCAGGCTTCTTCGTAGACGCAGGGCTTCAGTACGCCGAATTCAGCAAAACTGACAGTGCAATGATGCTCTCCACAGACACGTCTTTCCCCGCGTCGATAAAGTCGATGATCCGCTGGTAGTTTTCGTCCGTATCAACATTGCTCATTACGCCAACAACAAAATCCTTGTCATTATGGAACTCTCGCAGCTTCTCAAACAGGTGTCTTTTAACGGATCCCATTTCAGCCATCCCACTATTTTGAAACCTCGTTTTATAGAGCAGGTTGCGGTAAAGCTGGGCGTAGTCCAGACCGTAGCCCTTTCCCGCCGGGCC
>CAZFJB010000054.1:0-3637 GCA_964519775.1 uncultured Oscillibacter sp. | reverse complement strand
TGGGTTTCAGCACACCGATGTAAGGCAGGTTGCGGTAAAGCTGGGCGTAGTCCAGGCCGTAGCCCACCACGAATTCATCCGGCACCACAAAGCCGGCCAGATCCGCGTTCACCGCCTTTTCCCGGCGGGCGGGCTTATCCAGCAGCGTGACGATGGAAATGCTCCTGGCCCCCTTGGCGATCAGGTAATTTTTCAGGAACGCCAGGGTATTGCCGGAGTCCAGAATGTCCTCCACAATGACGATCTCCCGTCCGGTGATATCCTGTTGGAGATCATGGGTGATCTGCACCCGGCCGGAGGACACGGTGCCGTTTTGATAGGAGCTGACGGCGATGAACTCAATATCCCCCATCAGACCCGAGGCCCGCACCAGGTCCGCCATGAAAATGAAGGACCCCTTCAAAACGCCCAGAAACAGCGGGCGGCGGCCCTGATACTTCTCATAGAGTTGCTGTCCCAGCTCGTCAATGCGTGTTTTCAGCTCCTCCTCAGAGACCAGTACCTTCAGAATATCCTTCTCCATCTCACTGCGCATAGTCTTTCTCCTCTGTGTTGTAAAATATCACCCGGACCACCGTTTCATACCGGTCCGGCGCGAAATCCGCGTCCTTCATCAGGTGGGCGGCGATGACCGCCCGTCCGTCCGCCCGCAATACCGGGAGCCGGTCCCGTTCCGTGGGCGGCACGCCCCGGTCTGCCCACAGCCGCTTCAGCGTCCGGCCATTCAGCCGGTCACGGGAAGCCCAGGCTGTCACCGTCAGGGCGGTCTCCGCCGGCAGCGACAGGGTGACACCCTCCGTACCCGCGTCCGCCGTCAGCGTGACACGCCAGGACCCGAAACAAACCGTTTCCCCCACGGCAATGGGCCGCTCCGGCGGGATCTCCGTCTCTTTGACCAGCCGCAGGCGATCCGCCTCCCGGATGGCGGTCACGCCGTAGGGCAGGGATACCTGCCCCCGTTTCAGATCCAGCACCGCCTCCACATGGGCGGCAGTCAGATCCTTTTCATGGCCCCCAACGGCGGCCATCAGTGACAGCACAGCCCGGCTCCGCACGGCTTCCGGCACGCCTCGCAGGGCATCCGCCGGCAGCTCCGCCGACACACCAGGGCAGAGCGCCGCCGCTGTCAGCAGCCGCTCCGCCGCCGCGTCCAGCGCCGCCTCGTCAGCGGTGAGCAGCGCCGCCGTCCGGGCCATATTTTCCACCACACGGGGATTCAGTTCTTTCAAAACCGGCAATACCCGGTGCCGCAGCACATTTCGGGCAGCGTCATCCAGCGCGTTGGTGGAATCCTCCACATAGGGGATTCCGTTTTCTTCGGCGTATGCCGCCAATTCCGGCCGGGTGATCCGCAAAAAGGGCCGAAGGATGTGGCTCCGCTCCGCCGGGATACCGCAAAGGCCCCGCAGCCCCGTGCCCCGCAGCAGATTCAGCAGCATGGTCTCGGCGCTGTCGTCCGCGTGGTGGGCCGTCAGGATCACGGCGCAGCCAAGCGCCTGCCGCTGGGCCTCTAAAAATTCATACCGCAGCGTCCGGGCAGCCTCCTCCAGAGAAAGCCCCCGCTCCGCCGCCAGCGCCCTCACATCTCCGCGGCCGGAAACAAAAGGGATCTCCCGCCCGGCGCACCAGTCCCGGACGAAATCCTCGTCCCGCTGGGACTCCGCCCCCCGGAGCTGATGGTTGAAGTGGGCAGCCGTGACGATCACGCCTTCCGTCTGCCCCCAGTCCCACAGCAGATGCAGCAGGCACATGGAATCCAGCCCGCCGGACACCGCCGCCAGCACCCGCCTGCCGCCAAGTCCGGCCAGGGCCTCTTTGGCGGCGGCAAGGTCAGTCTTCTTCGTCATAGCGGTTTTCCAGTGTGGCGAAGGTGGTGTACTCCGGCATCCACCGCAGCTCCACCTTGCCGGTCTCGCCGTGGCGGTTTTTCGCCACGATGCACTCGGCAATGTTCCGCTTTTCGGAATCCTCGTTATAATAGTCGTCCCGGTACAAAAACAGCACGATGTCGGCGTCCTGTTCGATGGCGCCGGACTCACGCAGGTCCGAGAGCATGGGCCTCTTGTCGTCCCGCTTTTCATTGGCACGGGACAACTGGCTCAAACACACCACCGGCACGTTCAGTTCCTTGGCCATCACCTTCAGCATACGGGACATATCGGACACCACCTGCTGGCGGTTTTCGCCGCCACGGCTGCTGCCGCCGGCAGAGGTCATGAGCTGTAAATAGTCGATGACCACCAGGCCCAGCGAGTCGATGCGGCGGCACTTGGCGTTCATATCCGCCACGGAGAGCATGGGGTTATCGTCGATGCGGATGTCTACTTTGTTCAAAATGCCTGCCGCCGCGGCGATCTTTTCCCAGTCCGTCTCCCGCAGGGCGCCGGTGCGGAGCCGCCCGCTTTCCACGCAGGCTTCAGAGCTTAAAAGCCGGGTGGCCAACTGTTCCCGGGACATTTCCAGGGAGAACACCGCCACCGTCTTTTTCTCCGACTTTGCCACATTCAGGGCCACGTTCAACGCGAAGGAGGTCTTACCCATGCCGGGACGGGCAGCCAGCAAAATCAGGTCGGACTTATTCAGACCGGTGATCTTCCGGTCCACGGCGGAAAGGCCGGTGGACAGGCCCGGCAGATGGTTCTCGCTCTCGCTCATCTCGCTGAGACGGTCCAGCACATCCGGCAGCACCATCCGCAGCGGCACCATATCCTGGGCGCTCTGGCCCCGACGAACAGCGTAGATCTTCTGCTCGGCAGCCTCTAAAATGTCGCCGGCCTCGCCGACGCCCTCCTGCACCAGCGCCGTGATCTCCCCCGCCGCCTGGGCCACGCCCCGCAGCAGCGCCTTATCCCGGACGATGGCCACATACTCCATCACGTTGGCGCTGGTGGGGGTGATCTCCATGAGCTGGGCCAGATACGACCGGGTGGTATTTTCATCGTAGGTCCCGGCCTTGCGCATCTCCTCACAGACGGTGATGCCGTCAATGGGCCGGGCATAGGTGAACATGGAGTAGATGGTCTCAAAGATCTCCCGGTTCTGCCGCAGGTAGAAATCCGAGGGCACCAGTTTGTCCATCACGTCCTTGACGCAGCCCTCGTCAATGAGCATGGAGCCCAAAACCGCCTGTTCCCCCTCTAAGGAGTGGGGCATCTGACGAAGGAGCAGATCTTCATTTGCCATGTCGTTCACCTCTTTTTGGTTCTGACCTCCGGGGGGCCGTTACTTCTCCTCGCACACCGTGACATACACGGTGCCGCTGACTTCAAAGCCCAGCTTGGCCTTCACCTGATAGCTGCCGTAGGCCTTGATGGGGTCGTCCAGCACCAGCTTCTGCTTGGGGATGTCCACGCTGAACTGGGCCTTCAGAGCCTCGGAGATCTCCTTGGTAGTGACGGCGCCGAAGAGCTTGCCGCCGTTGCCGGCCTTGGCGCTGATCTTCACGGGGCAGTTTTCCAGCTTGCCGGCGATCTCCTGGGCCTCGGCCTTCAGCCGGGCCTCCTCCGCCTTTTTGGCCTTCTCCTTCAGGTTCATGGTGTTGATGGCGTCAGCCGTGGCGGGGATGGCCAGCTTCCGGGGCAGGAGGAAATTCCGGCCGTAGCCCTCGGACACCTCGATCATCTGGCCCTTCTTGCCC
>CAZFJB010000053.1:0-7478 GCA_964519775.1 uncultured Oscillibacter sp. | reverse complement strand
GGCCAGACCATTTCCATTCGGGGACAGGGCCACGCCGGCAAGAACGGCGGTCCCGCGGGCGACCTGCTGATCACCATTACCGTCCGGCCCCATGAGCTGTTCCGTCGGGAGGGCACCAGCGTGCTTTGCGAGGCTCCCATCACCTTTGCACAGGCGTGTCTGGGCGCGGAGCTGGAGATCCCCACCATTGACGGCAAGGTGAAATACGACCTGCCGGAGGGGACCCAGAGCGGCACCACCTTCCGCCTGAAGGGCAAAGGCATCCCGGAGCTCAATGGCCGGGGCCGGGGCGACCAGTACGTCACCGTTTACATCGAGACGCCCCGGAACCTGAACCGGGAGCAGAAGGAAGCCCTGAAAAAGTTTGCCGAGGCCGTGGGCGACAACAACTACGAGGAACGGAAGAAATTCTTCAAGAAATTCAAGAAGTGAGGGCACTATGTATCTTGCTGATTACCATACCCACACCCAATTTTCGCCGGATGCCGCCGCGTCCATGACGGAGATGGCCCAGGCGGCCATTGACGCCGGACTGGACGAGATCTGCTTTACCGACCATGTGGAACCCCTGACATGGGGCGGCACGGAGCCCCGAGGACCTTACGACTGGACCCCGCTGACGGCGGACTTTCAGGCGGCGCGGCGGGAGCTGGGGGACCGGATCTCCTTGAAGCTGGGCATCGAACTGGGAGATGCCCAGTGGTACCCGGAACACACGGATGCTCTGCTGGCAGACGTGCCGGAACTGGATTTTATCATCGGGTCTGTCCATGTGCTGTCGAAAAAATTCGGCGGCGCGGACCTGTATCTCTTCGCGCCGGAGGATGAGGCCCAGGCCCAGGCGGCGGTGGAGGATTACCTGGAAGAACTTTATGAGGTGGCAAAGCTGGGACGCTTCACCGTGCTGGGCCACCTGACGCTGCCGGTGCGGTATTTTAACGAGACGCGGGGCTTCCACGCCAGCTTTGACCCCTGCGAGGAGCAGGTGCGCGCCATTATGAAGACCGTGATCGAAAGCGGCCGGGGTATCGAGGTCAACGTCAACCGGGGCAACACGCCTCTGCCGGATGGTAAATGGCTGAAGATCTACCGGGAGCTGGGCGGTGAGATCATCACTCTGGGCACCGACGCCCACAAGCCGGAGCACGTTGGCGTTTCCATCCGGGAGCGGCAGGCGCTTTTGCGGGCGTGCGGCTTTGAGCGCTTCTGCACGTTTGAAAAGCAACGGCCCATTTGGCACACGCTGTGATTGCATTTTTGAAAATTTAGGTGTATACTTTGGCTGTAATTCCCTAAAAAACGATTACTTGAGGAGGAATTCCCTATGAAGATCGCATTGGGCTGTGACCACGGCGGCTATGAACTGAAGGAATTTATCAAAAAGACCCTGGAAAAGCTGGGCCATGAGTATGAGGACTTCGGCTGCTACAGTCTGGAGAGCTGTGACTATCCCGACTTCGGCGCCGCCGCCGCCAAAGCTGTGGCAGAGGGCAAGTGTGACCGGGGCATCGTGGTCTGCACCACCGGCATCGGCATTTCCATCGCCGCCAACAAGGTAAAGGGCATCCGCTGCGCCCACTGCGCCGACTGCCTCCAGGCCGAGATGACCCGCAAGCACAACAACGCCAACATGATGGCCATCGGCGCTGGCTTCACCGGCAAAAACATGGCTGAACGTATGGTGGAGGTGTTCCTCGCCACGGAGTTTGAGGGCGGCCGCCACGAGCGCCGGGTCAATAAGATCATGGAGCTGGAGCAGGCGTAAAGCACAGAAGAGAGAAACGGGGTGAGGCACAACATGGCGTCAGGCACCAAGGGGTACAGCAGCTATCGTGGCCGGGGCAGCAAGGGAAAGATCTTGCTGGCGGCGGTGCTGATCCTCATCATCCTGGCCTCTGTGGGCTTTATCCTGACACGGGAACACCTGACCTACGACGGGGAGGGCAATCTGCGCTTTGTGCTGCCCTGGGCGGACAAGGACGAAAAGACCGAGTCCGTGCCGAAGGAGCCGATGGGGGACGTGATCATCGAAACGGTGGAGCCAACCCCTGAGCCTGCCAGCCGGCAGGGCGTGCTGCTGCCGGTCGGCGCGGTAACGGAGGAAGCCGTCACGGCGGCCCGGGAGGCCTATGGCGAGACACTGCCTTTGGCGGTGACGCTGAAGGATGCCACAGGCGCCGTGTATTTTGAAAGCGCCGTTGCCCTGCCGGGGACATTGCGCTTTGACCGGGAGAAAAACGGCGTCGCCCTGGCGGCCCTGACGGTGGAGGGCGCATCGGGAGCCATCGCCCGTGTGAGCTGCTTCCACGATCCCAAGGCCGCCAACCACGATGTGGAGAGCCGGGGACTGAAAAATACCGGCGGCTATATTTTCTATGACGGCGGCAACAGCCAATGGCTGGACCCCGGCAAGAAGGACGCTCGGACGTATCTCACGGAGATCATCCGGGAGGCGTCGGAGCTGGGCTTTGACGAGATCCTGCTCACCGATGTCAGCTATCCCACAGTGGGCAAGCTGGACAAGATCGCCTACACCTATCAGGACGCCAACGCCACGGCGTCGGAGGGGCGGCGGGAAAATCTGGCGCTGTTTTTGACGGAGGTCCGGGCGGCTCTGCCGGAGAACGTAGTTCTTTCCCTGGAACTGGACGCCGACACCATCCGCGCGGGCGAACATGACGCTGCCGGACAGGACCTGGACGAGCTGGCAGCCCTGGTGGACCGGATCTACGCCCCAACTACGGCGGCGGAAGCGCCCGCTCTGGCGGAGACTGTCAGGGCGGCAGGCTGCGCCTTTGTGCCGGAACTGGCGGAGATCCCCGCCGGAGAGGTGGAAAACTGGCTCGTTGTGGAAGAAAACGCGTAAAGACGAAAAAGCCGCCCCGCGCTGCACAGCAGCGCGGGGCGGCTTTTTGTTCGCGACTTTTACTTTCGAGCATCTTCATATTGGCGCAGGGTGCCCTCTGTCATGTGGGAGAGGGCGGCGAGGCGCTCGTTGACCATGTCCCACATACACATGGGCAGATGATCCCGGTGGCCCCGGTGGAGAGTGACGCACTCAAAGCAGTTGCCGTGATGGGGGCATTTCTCTGTACAGGGACAGTGGTCCCCGGCGGCACGGACCTGGGAGAGAAACTCCTGCTTCACGGCCCAGGCCTCCTGCTTTTTGCCCTGCCGGTCCAACTGATCCTGCAAAATGGCCAGTTCATTTCCATCAATTTTCATATGCTGTCTCCTTCTTTCAGATCCCATTGCTCCGAAGTCCGGTGGACCACGGTGGTGATGGGGGTATATTGGGGATATGCTTTCAAAAATTCCTCTGTAAATTCCGGGTGATCCCACTGGTGCATGGGAAAAAATCGGCAAACGTCCATCAACTCTAGAAAATACCGGGGGCCAAGGAAGCCGTCCTCTTTCAGCCGGGGGTCCAGGGGCAGCATGGCAAGATCCGCGCGGCGGCCCCGGAGAGGCTCCGTGTAGCGTTTGAAATTGGCTTCCATGTTCCGGTTCCAGGCCAGATCTTCCTCCGCCCAGTGCCACCAGTTCAGATCGCCGGCGTGGAAGATGGCTTTGCCCTCCGCCGTTATCATCCAGGCCACGCCCTCATCGGTGGAGGGGAAGGTCTCCACCGTGACGCCGGGGAGAACATCAAAGACATCGTGCTTACCGCAGCGGCGGCAGGCGGCGGCCCCCTCCGGGGAGACGCCCCATTTTTCCAGATTTTTCGGCGTCAGGCGGAAGTCGCTGCCCAGATAGAAGCGGGCGCCGGGATAGCGGTCCGCCAGGGCGAATACCGCCGGGTTGAAGTGATCCTCATGCCGGTGGCTGACGAACACCAGCAACGGCTGATCCGGCAGAGACGGCAACGGCTCCTTCCACCAGTCAAAGAGAAGCGTGACGGTGTCCAGCTCGATGAGAAAACCGTCATGGGCTAAGAATGTAATACGCATGGTTTTACCTCGAATTTCAAAAAAGGGGTGGGCAGATGGCTTGTCCTGTGGTAAGATTATAACATGAAACGATGGGACATGACAACTGAAACCGCACTGGCAGGGCTGCCGGCACCGCTGCTGGCGTGGTACCGGGCCAATGCACGGGATCTGCCATGGCGGAAAACGGAGGACCCCTATCGTATCTGGGTGTCGGAGATCATGCTCCAGCAGACCCGGGTGGCGGCGGTGCTGGGGTATTACGCCCGGTTTTTGGAGGCCTTCCCCACGGTGGAGGCCCTGGCCGGGGCTGATGAGGAACGACTCATGAAGCTGTGGGAGGGCCTTGGCTACTACAGCCGTGCCCGGAACCTGCAAAAGGCGGCAAGACAGATCGTGGAGCAGGGGGGCTTCCCTGATACCTATGAGGGGTTGCTGGCCCTGCCGGGGATCGGGGACTACACCGCCTCCGCCATCGCCGCCGCGGCTTTTGGCCGGCGGGAGGCGGCGGTGGACGGCAATGTCCTTCGTGTGGTGACCCGGCTGACAGACTGCCATGACGATATTATGGAAGCGAAGACGAAACGGGCCGTCCGTGCCGCCCTGGGGGCGGTCATGCCGGAGAAAACAGAGGAGATCCGCGTTTTCAACCAAGCCATGATGGAGTTGGGCGCCACTGTCTGCGGCCCCAACACCACGCCCCGGTGCGAAGTGTGTCCGGCGGCAGCGCTGTGTCTGGCCCGGGAGCGGGGCACGGCGGAAGTCCTGCCGGCGAAGCGGGCCAAAAAGGAGCGGCGGATCGAGGAGAAAACCGTGTTCCTGCTGATCAGAGACGGCAAAGCGGCTCTGCGGAAGCGGCCTAAAGACGGCCTTTTAGCGGGCCTGTGGGAATTTCCCAATGTGGAGGGCGCTTTGGATGAGGCCGCTGCCGGCGCGGTGGTGTCCGATTGGGGCCTTTCCCCGGTAGATTGGCAGCGCTGCCTGACGGCCAGGCACATCTTCACCCATGTGGAGTGGCACATGACCGGCTATGTGCTGACGGTCGGGGGTGACGGTCCGGCGGACTTTGTCTGGGCGGACCGGGCGGGGCTTATGGAGCGGTCGGTGCCGTCGGCCTTCGCACGGTATTATGAGGAAACAAAACGGATCTTGGAGGATTAAATGGGAATTTTGCTGGGTCTGCCCCTGCGGCTGCTGGCGCTTCTGTTTGCGCTGCTGCGCTTTCTGATCCCGGCGGCGCTGATCCTGTTTTTCATCTGGCTGTGGCGCCGCCAGCGGCAGGAGTACCGCCAGCAGGATGACGGCGGGAAAAAGGGGCCGGATTTCAAAGGCCCGGTGTATACCGTGGACTATGAGGATGTGAAGGACGAGGATGGAAAGCGCCGTGATTAAGGCAGTCAATATACTGGGAGCGTTGGTATTGCTGCTGCTTTTGCGCAAACTGGTCTGGTGTCTCCGCTGGCTGTGGTGCTGGAAGCGGGGGCGGGAGACCCCGGCGCCCATTGGCTGGCTGCCCAGCCGGGACGGCGGGCGGTTCAACGCCCATATGGAGAAACATACGGAGTGATTAAAAAGCTCAGTGTTTAAAATGCGGCACACTGCCGCAACGAGCATGGCTTTGCCATGCAGAATGTCCGGCACAAAAGAAAAAGCGCTTAGGGATGAGCTTGACGCCCACGGCGTCAGCTCACCCAAATACGGGGTTGACCGATACGGACTGCCCTTATATCCCATTAGTCTCCTACCGGCTGCGCTATACTCTCCATATCGAACTACTGCCGTCCCGCATTTGATGGTACCAACTTTATCGGGTTGCAAATAGGACACATTCAGCGTCGATTTTCGCTGCCGCTCATGCTCAGTCGTTGAACCATGCAGCGGCAGCGGAAAGAGGAGCAGCGGGTATCCTTGACCTCCCCGAAGTCTGATGCTGTATCAGCGCGGCGCACAAGGCCGGATAACCACTGCACCCCGCCCGTGGGCGTTCCCCTCGTAACTCCCGTCCAACCCCGGGAGGGGTTTCCAAAGGGAAGGGTTCGCAAACCCGCCCCTTTGTGCCCAGAGGGGGTGTGGGGGACGGTGGCGTCCCCCACGTTTAGGGTGAGGGTCTAAGGGAGAGGGATCTTTGTGCCAAAGATCCTTTCCCTTGCCCCTGGCATGGGAATGCCCCTTGCGGGAGCGGAGGCTTTTAAATGCTGTAATTCAAAACGAAAGAGGACTGAACATGGCACAGTTATACTTCAAATACGGAGCCATGGGCTCCAGCAAGACCGCCAACGCCCTGATGGCCCGCTTTAACTATGAGGAGCGAGGCCAGCAGACGCTGCTGGTAAAGCCCCGGCTGGATCAGCGGGATGGGGACCACATGGTCCACTCCCGCATCGGACTGGAATACCCCTGCATCTACTTTGACGAGATGCAAAAGCTCACCATCATGGAACTGCAGCAAAACGCCTGCATCATTGTGGACGAGGCCCAGTTCCTGACCAAGGAGGAAGTGGACTATCTGGTCTATCTGGTGGATGATCTGGGTATCCCGGTGATCTGTTACGGCCTGCGGGCAGACTTCAAAGGGGAACTGTTCCCCGGCAGCTATCAGCTGCTGGTGATGGCTGACAAGCTGGAAGAGGTAAAGACCATCTGCTGGTGCGGCAAAAAAGCCATGTTCAATGCCCGGTTCGATGAAAACGGCAAGGTTTTGAAGGAGGGCGCCCAGGTGGTTTTGGGCGCTAACGACAAGTATATCGGTCTGTGCCGCCGCCACTGGCGGGAGGGGAACCTGGGCCCGGACTTTATGGGGAAGGACCGATGATCTGCACCCTTTGCCCCAGAAACTGCGGCGCGGAGCGTCTGCCGGACAAGGCCGGCGGTGTGTGCGCCATGCCCAGCCTTCCGGTGGCTGCCCGGGCCATGCTCCATCAGTGGGAGGAGCCCTGCCTTGTGGGGGAGGGCGGCGCGGGCGCCGTGTTTTTCTCCGGCTGCAATCTCCGGTGTAAATTCTGCCAGAACGGTGTCATCTCTCAGGAGGGCTACGGCAAGCCCGTCACGGTGGAGCGGCTGCGGGAGATCTTCCGGGAGCTGATCGATCAGGGGGCCGCCTGTCTGGATCTGGTGACCCCGACCCATTTTGCCGATGCCGTTTTAGAGGCCTTGGGGGATGAGGACTGGCCGGTGCCGGTGGTGTGGAACTGCGGCGGGTATGAATCTGTGGAGACACTGCGGCGGCTGGAGGGCCGGGTACAGGTGTATCTCCCGGATCTGAAATATGCCCTGACGGAACCGGCGCGAAACTACTCCGCCGCGGCGGACTATCCAGAGGTGGCCAGGGCTGCCATTATGGAAATGTTCCGCCAGACGGGGCCGTATACCATGGAAAACGGTCTGCTGACCCGGGGCGTTCTCGTCCGCCATCTGGTGCTGCCGGGGGAACTGGAGAACACCAAGGCGGTCATCGACTGGATGGCGGCGACCTTCCGCCCCGGGGATGTGCTTTTCTCCCTCATGAGCCAGTACACGCCCCAGCCGGGGGCCGAGGGCAAGCTGGCCCGG
>CAZFJB010000052.1:0-7522 GCA_964519775.1 uncultured Oscillibacter sp. | reverse complement strand
CCATAATTCTGTTCTCCTCTATATCAAAATTTGTGATCGCTTCTTAAACCGTGGCCGGTTTCTTTTTCAGCGGGTCCGCCTGAGGGGGCCGCAGGTAAAAGACTTCCAGATCCTGGGCGGAGACCAGTTGGCCTGCCGATGCCAGCGCCTCTGCCTCCAGGGCCACGCTCATGGCGTTTTGCATGATGAGGTGCGCCGGGGCCAGACGGCAGGGAAGGCCCTGCTCCGTGAAAAAGCTGAAAGCCAGGCGGGCGCCGTCTCCCACCAGGGTGATGGGCCGAGGATCGTTCCGCACTTCCGTGGCCAGATCCGCCAGAGAGATGGCCCGATCCTCCGTCAGCCGGGTGAGGACGCCATTTTCCGCGGCGAAGTTGGCATTGTAGACCTGGCTGCGGCGGGCATCCATGGCGCAGACGATCAAACCGTCCGCAAAGGCCGTGTTCCGGGCCATGGCGGCCAGAGTGGATACGGCGATCGTGGGCTTTTCCGCGGCGAAGGCCAGCCCCTTGGCAGCCGCCACGCCGATGCGGATGCCGGTGAAGGAGCCGGGGCCCACGGCCACGGCAATGGCGTCCATATCAGAAAGGGTCAGCCCGATGTTGCGCAGGATATGCTCCACAATGGGCATCAGGGTGCGGCTGTGGGTCAGCCCGGTGTCCTGATAGCCGGAGCAGAGGATCGTTCCATTTTCGGAAACGGCGGCGGATACCGCCTTGGCGGAAGTTTCTAAAGCTAAGATCTTCACGGAAGGTCCACTCCCTTGATGGTGATGCGGCGCTCACGGTCGCCGGCCCGGTCGATACAGACCCAAACGGTATCCGGCGGCAGCGCGTCGGTGATGTTTTCGCTCCATTCCACAGCGCACACGCCGCCCCGGGAGAGATAATCCTCCCAGCCGATGTCAAAAAGATCATCGGCGCTGTCCAGCCGGTACATATCGAAATGAAACAGCGGCAGACGGCCACCCTCATACTCGTTGACAATGTTGAAGGTGGGGCTGGTGACCCGCCCCGGATAGCCAAGCCCCACGGCAAGCCCCCGGGTAAAGGCGGTCTTGCCCATACCCAAGCCGCCCTGATAGGCTACCACGGAACCGGGCCGCAGCACCGCGCCAAGGCGCGCGCCGACGGACTCGGTCTCCGCTTCACTGTGGGTGAGGATCTCCATATACGCGCTCCTTTGCTCATAAGTCGTTTCATTATAGCACGTCCTGTCGGAAAAGTACAAACAAATTTTCACCAAGTTTGACATCGGAATTTTGTGTGGTATACTTATAGGCAGATCCGCGCCGGGTATGAGCGGCGGGGAGGTTTGATCAAAGCAAGGAGCGGCGTATGCTCAAACGAGTCAGAGAGATCCTTTCAGAGTTGTTCCGGCAGGCGGATCTGGTGCTGCTGGGGCTTTGCTGTGCCGCGTCGGCATACGGCATCGCCATGATCTACAGCGCCACCAGATACAATCATGATGACCGCAAGATCATCGTCCAGGCGGCGGCCGTGGCGATCGGGATCGTGGCGTATTTTGCCATCTCCCTGATCGATATGGAACTGCTGATGAAGCGGTGGAAATGGATCGCCGTATTCAATGTGGCCTTTATCCTCCTGCTGTGGACGCCGTTCGGCATTGAGAAGGACGGCAACCGGGCCTGGCTGAAATTTCCCTTCCTGCCGGTGAGCATCGGCCCGGCGGAGGTGGTGAAGGTCACCTTTGTGATCCTTCTGGCCTGGCAGCTCCAGTGGCTGCGGGAGGAAAAGCGGGATCTGCGATCCTTTCCGGCAGCGCTGACGGCGGCGGGCCACGCTTTTGGCATGATGGGGCTTTATTACATCGTCTCCGGCGACATGGGCAACGCGCTGATGTTCGCCCTGATCTTTGTGGTGATGGCCTTTGTGGCGGGCTTTGCCCTGCGGTGGTTCGCCCTTCTGGGGGGAGGGGCCGCCGTGGTGGGCGCGGCGGTGTGGATGCTGGATCTGCTTCCGTCCTATATGAAAAACCGGTTTCTGGTGCTGTTTGACCACAGCTACGACGTGCAGGGCCAGGGATATCAGCAGACCCGCAGTCTGCTGACGCTGGGCGGCGGCGGCTTCTGGGGCCAGGGGTATCTCAACGGCACCCAGACCCAGGCGGGCGTGGGCTCCATCCCCGCCCGGCACACGGACCTGATCTTCTCCGTGATCGGTGAGGAGCTGGGCTTTGTGGGGGCGACGCTGGCGATCCTGCTGCTGACGGCCATCATCGTCCGGGTGCTGGTGGTGGGGCGGCGGGCCACATCGCTGTTTCACACCTACATTTGCGTTGGGATCGCCGCCATGCTGATGTTCCAGATGATCATCAACATCGGTATGTGCCTGTTCATTATGCCGGTCATCGGTTTGACGCTGCCCTTTTTCAGTTACGGCGGCTCATCCATCGTGACACTGTTCGCGGCGATGGGCTTTGTCTCCGGCGTAAAAATGCGCACCGTTGCCCACAGGAGACCGGGGCGGCCTTTGAGCTGAGCCGGCGCTGTCGGAGCGGCGAGGAATCGAGATCTTACAAAAGCGGAACGCTGCGGCGTTCCGCTTTTTCCAATTTTTTCGCCGCCGCATAATTTCCCGGGGGAAGAAAAGACTACCTCTGTACCGATTTACGACAGGAGGTTTTCAAGAGATGAAAAAGCAGTTCAGACGCGGCGCGGCCATGACTCTGGCGGCGGCGCTGCTGCTGGCCGGCAGCGCCCAGGCGCTGTTCGGATTCGGAAAAGAGAAGGAATCTTCTCCATCACCGGAGGGCGCGCCAACCGCCAGAGCGCTGGAGATCCGAACGTACCGGGGCGTTCCCATCCAGGGGCAGTTGGAGGCCACGGACCCGGAGGGCCGGGAGCTGACCTTTGCCATTGTGGCGCAGCCGGGAAAGGGCACCGTGACGCTGGACGGCGCGCGCTTTACCTACACGCCCAAGGATAGCGCCGCCGGAACGGACAGCTTTTCCTATACTGCCGCCGGCCCTGACGGTGTGGCTTCCGCGCCGGCCAAGGTGAAGATCACCATCGAAAAGACAAGATCCGGCGTCCGGTACGCGGATACAGACCCCTCCAACGCCGCCGCGGCGCAGGAGCTGGCGGAAAAGGGGATCTTCACCGGTGGAAAGATCGGTGAGAACTGGTATTTTGAGCCGGAGCGGACCGTCAGCCGGGGAGAGTTTCTGGCAATGGTGCTGGAGACTGCCGGAACAGAGGTGAGCGCCGTGACCATGACCGGCTTTTCCGACGATGAAGCCATCCCCACCTGGGCCAAGGGCTATGCCGCCGCCGGTGTGGCGGAGGGGATCGTCCGCGGCAAGTCAACGGACCGGGGCGCGGTCTTTGCCTGGGATGAGCCTGTGAGCTACAGTGAGGCTGCCACCGTTTTGAACCGGGTCTTGGATCTGGGGGATGTGGAGCTGGAAGTCTGGTATGCCGACCGGGAGGCGGCCCCCTCCTGGGCGGCCCAGGCCGTTGGCAATATGGAGGCGCTGAATGTCCTCAGCGTCGGCAGCTTCGGCAGCGGAACGCTGGAGCGGGACGTGACCCGGGCGGAGGCGGCGAAGATGCTCTCTGCCGCCGGAACGCTGCTGGACGGCGCTGGAAAGCCCGGCGGCCGGCAGGGTCTGAAATAACAGGGATGGAACCGGTTCCCGGCGGAGAGGCAGACACGCCTTTCCGCCGGGGGCTGGTTTCTTTTTCCGTTTATGGGATTGTATTCAAAGGCAAATTGTGATAAGATGATACGGATTATAATAAGATCGATCAGTCCCCTTTGGGGAACAGGCGATGGAAAGGTTCTGATGTTCGATGAAGATCGTTGTTTTAGCGGGCGGCATTTCCACGGAGCGCACCGTGTCCCTGGTATCCGGCACCGGCGTGTGCCGGGCGCTGCGCCGGAAAGGCCACCAGGCCATTTTGGTGGATCTGTTCATGGGCATTGAGAACGCCCCCGGGGATCTGACCACCCTTTTTGACGCGCCGGACGGCCTGTGTCCCGATGTGAGCATCACGGTGGAGGCCCCGGATCTGGAGGCGGTGCGCCGCGGCCGGAAGGATCAGAGCCCCAGCCGTATCGGCCCCCATGTGCTGGAGATCTGCGCCCTGGCGGACGCGGTGTTCCTGGGGCTCCACGGCGAGGACGGTGAGGATGGCCGCGTCCAGGCGGCGCTGGACCTTCTGGGCGTGCCCTACACCGGGTCCGGGTACTTAGGCTCTGCCATCGCTATGGACAAGATCGCCGCCAAGGAGATGATGGATGCCCACGGCATCCCCAATCCCAAGTGGCAGGCGCTGGAGTATGAGGAGAGCGAGATCCCCCGTCTTGCGGAAACGCTGCCCATGCCCTGCGTGGTAAAGGCCCCCACAGGGGGGTCCTCTCTGGGGGTGTATTTGCCCAAGGATCGGGTGGAGCTGGAAGACGCGCTGCGCCAGGTGCGTCGGTATACGGACCGGGTGCTGGTGGAGCAGCGGGTCTATGGCCGGGAGGTGACCGACGCGGTGCTGGGAGAGCGGTATCTGCCGGCGGTGGAGACCTTCCCGGCGGTGGAGAATTTTGACTATGAGGCGAAGTATCAGGCCGGCGGCGCCAGAGAGATCTGCCCCGCGGAACTGACGGAGGCGGAGGCCGCGGCCGTGGGTGAGATGGCCCTGCGGGTCCACAAGGCCCTGGGCCTGGCGGTCTATTCCAGAACAGACATGATCCTGGATCAGGATGGGCAGCTCTGGGTCCTGGAGGCCAATTCCCTGCCGGGCATGACCCCCACCAGCTTTGTGCCCAAGGAGGCGGCGGCGGCCGGCATCGCCTATGATGATTTGTGTGAGGAGATCGTGATCCGGTCTTTGCGGATCAAGAGGAGATAAGATATGGAGCCAATGACGGTAGCGGAGATCGCGGCGGCGGTAAAAGGCATCTGGTGGAATCCCCGGGAGGAGGCGGCACCGGTGCGCGCCGTGTCCACAGACAGCCGGCGCGTCACGCAGGGGTGTTTGTTCCTACCCTGGGTGGGCGAGAAATTTGACGGCCACGATTTTATTGACGCGGCGCTGGATGCCGGCGCGGCAGGGTGCCTTTGCGCCAAGCTGCCGGTGGACATCCGCCCGGACAAGTTTTACATCAAGGTGGCGGATACCCGCCTGGCCCTGCGGGACCTGGCATCCGCCTATCGGGATCGGTTCGCCATCCCCTTTGTCCAGATCACCGGCAGCGTGGGTAAGACCACCACGAAGGAGATGGTGGCCTCTGTGCTGTCGGCAAAGCTGGAGACCATGAAGACCCCGGAGAATTTCAATAATGACATTGGTACCCCGCTGACGCTGCTGGGCCTGCGGCCGGCGCATCAGGCGGCGGTGATCGAAACCGGCATGAACCACTTCGGCGAGATCGAATATCTGGGGGCCATGGTACGGCCGGACATCGCGGTCATCTCCAACATCGGTGACGCCCATATTGAGTTCCTGGGCAGCCGGGAGGGCATCCTGAAGGCCAAGTGCGAGATCTTCGAGCACCTGAAGGAAGACGGCGTGGCCATTTTGAATGGTGACGACGCCCTGCTGGACACGGTGGAACTGCCCCAGCGGATCATCCGCTGCGGTCAGAGCGCCCACTGCCAGGTGCGGATCAGCGACATCGTGGACCACGGCGTGGACGGCATCACCTGCGCGGTGACCACGGAGCGGCAGACCTATGAGCTGCATATCCCCGCTCCCGGCGAGCATATGGCGTATTCCGCCTCCATCGCCGTGGCAGTGGGCGAGGAGCTGGGCCTGAGCCGGGAGGAGATCATCCGGGGCGTGGCCTCTTACGAGCCCACCGGCTCCCGGATGCGGATCGTCCGCCTGCCGGAGGGCCGGGTGCTGCTGGACGACTGCTACAATGCCAATCCCCAGTCCGTCACCGCGGCGCTGGAAGTGCTGGCAAAGACGGACTGCGAGCGCCGCGCGGCGGTGCTGGGCGACATGGGAGAACTGGGAGACCTGACGGACCAGGCCCACTTCAATGCCGGCGCCCTGACAGGGATGCTGGGCATCGATTTTGTGGCGGCCATCGGTGCCAAGGCGGTGAAGATCGCGGACGGCGCTGCCATGAGCGGCGGAGAGGTGCTGCATTTTGACACCTGCGAGGCGGCGCTGCCGACGCTGAAGGAACAGCTGCAGCCGGGGACCGCCATGCTCATCAAGGCGTCTCATGCCATGCATTTTGAAACGATCGTGAAAGAGTTGCGGAAATTGTATGATTGATATACAGGTAAATGGCCTGGTGAAATCCTTTGAGGTGGGGCACAATGTTCTTGACGGCGTCACCTTTCAGATCGACCAGGGCCAGCGGGTGGGTCTGCTGGGCAAAAACGGCGCCGGCAAGACCACGCTCTTTAAAATTCTGACCGGGGAACTGGACCATGACGAAGGCACCGTAGCCCTGGCTCCGGGCCGCCGGGTGGGTCTTATTTCCCAGATCCCGGTGTACCCGGAGGGGTACACTGTGGAGGACGTGTTGCGCTCCGCCTTTGACCGGCTCCACGCGCTGGCCGCGGAAATGCGGGAAATGGAGCGGCGCATGGCGGCGGGGGAGAGTGACCCCGCCATTTTGAAGCGCTATGGCAGCCTTGCCGAGCGCTTTGAGGTCTTCGGCGGATACGATACCGATGTGGCCATCAGCAAGATCGCCAACGGCCTCTCCATTTCCGACGAGATGCGCCGCCAGCTTTTTGACCGGCTCTCCGGCGGGGAAAAGACCCGGGTAAACCTGGGGCGGCTGATCCTGGAGGACACGGATATCCTGCTTTTGGACGAGCCCACCAACCACCTGGATCTCCATGCCACCGAGTGGCTGGAGGCCTATATTCGAAAATTCCGGGGCACGGTGGTGACCATTTCCCATGACCGCTACTTCCTGGACCGCACCGTCACCCGGGTCATTGAGATCGAAGGCGGAAAGGCGGAGTTTTACGCCGGGAATTACAGCTTTTACGTTGTGGAAAAAGAGCGGCGCTATCAGGAGCGGATGCGCCAGTACGAAAAGGAACAGGCGAAGATCGCTCAGCTTGAAAAATCGGCGGAGCAGCTCCGGCTGTGGGCCTTCCAGGGTATGGACAAGACCTATAAGCGGGCCATCTCCATGGAGCGGCGCATCGAGCGTATGCGCACCACCGCCAAGCCCACCAAGGCCCGGAAGATGGACGCCCGGTTCACCTCGGCGGAGTTCCATGGGGACGAGGTGCTGGGTATTCGGAACCTGACAAAGTCCTTTGGGGAAAAGCAGCTTTTTGAGGGCATTTCCCTGAAAGTGGAGGGGGGCGAGCGCATCGCCCTCATCGGCGACAACGGCACCGGAAAATCCACCCTCATCAAAATGATCATGGACGAGGTGTACCCCGACAATGGCCGCATCCGCCTGGGACCCCAGGTAAGGGCCGCCTATCTGCCCCAGATCATCCACTTTGACCACCCGGACTGGAACCTGGTGGAAAATATGATGGCGGCCAAGCGGGGGCTTTCCGCCCAGTCTGCCCGGAACCGGCT